>JADFFP010000081.1 GCA_022568115.1 Pseudomonadota bacterium
TCTCTTTAAAAGCTCCAGCCCCTCCAGCCGGGCCGCGGCGATGGCGACCGCATGTTCAGCCATGCGCCGCTCCAGAGCGGAAATCCAGGTCTCGTCCCTTTGGTTTCCCTGGCCGGTAAGGACCTTGAGACGCTCGCGGGTGGCTTTTTCATAAGCATATAATTGCCGGGCGTGGTCCGGGAAAAGTCCAACCACGATCTGATCGAAAAAACGCCGCCGTTCGGAGGCGCCTTCCTGAAACAGGCGGTCCATCCTGGGGGTCAGCCAGATGATCGAGATATAGGGCGCCAGCGCCGCTGCCCCCGAAAGGCGCATCTCATCCATGACAATCACCCGCCGGGCCCGGCCCTGTACCCCCCCGGACTTGTTTGCATATTCTATCGCACAACCGATCCGGCGCTGTTCTCCCTGGCCGGTAAAAACAGCAGAAACCGCCCACGCCCCGGCGGCGCCGTTGGTGGTAATATCATCAAGCCGGGCGCCCCTTAAGCCGCGGCCCGGGCCGAGGTAGGAAAGCGCCTCCAAAAGGTTGGTTTTGCCGGCGCCGTTTTCACCTACCAAGATAATGCATTTCTCGCCTGGCGCAGAAATCTCAAGACGGGTCGAGGGGTAATTCCTGAACCGGGTCAGGTCGAGCCGGCGCACGGCAACGCCCGGCTTTTCGCTGTGCCGCTTTGGGGTCATTGTTGCTGTTTGGACCATGTTTTGCCCGTTTCCGCCCTAAAAACCAGAACCGCCCCACGGGGCACTGATGATGTGCGCCATCACACCCGCATCGGCATCAGAACATAAAGGGCATCTGCATCCCCGGAATCCCGAATCAGTGTCGGTGACGCTGAATCAGCCAGCTCCATATTTACAGTATCCCCTTCGATCTGGTGCAGGATGTCCAGAAGGTAGCGGGCATTGAAGCCGATCTCCATCGGCTCGGCACTGTAACTGACACTCACCTCTTCGGTCGCGGTGCCACTTTCCGGGCTGTTGACGGAAAGAACTATAGTGTCTTTTCCAAGGCTCAGTTTAACCGAACGGGTGCGCTCGGTGGAAATGGTCGAGACCCGATCAACCGCCTCGGCCAGGACATGGCCGTCGACACTCAGTTTTTTCTCGTTGGCGGTCGGTATGACCCGTTTGTAATCGGGAAAAGTCCCATCAATCAGCTTGGAGGTCAGGACGGTCGAATCGAAGGAAAATTTGATCTTGGTGTCGGAAAGGGCGATTTTCACATCGCCGTCAAATTCCTCGATCAGCTTGCGCAACTCTGAAACCGTCTTGCGCGGGATGATCACCCCCGGCATCCCCTTGGACCCCTTGGGCGCCTTGGTTTCAACCCGGGCCATGCGGTGCCCGTCGGTTGAGACCGCCCGCAGCAGTTCCTTGCCGTCATCGACAACGTGCAGATAAATACCATTCAGGTAATAGCGGGTTTCTTCGGTTGAGATGGCGAACCGGGTTTTATCCATCAGTTTCTTCAGGCTCGCTGAAGTAAGGGTAAATTTGTGCGGCATATCGCCTTCGGACATGACCGGAAAATCTTCCTTGGGCAAACCCGCCAGATTAAAATCAGAGCGCCCGGCCTTGATCTGGAGCCGGTTACCTTCACCGAGCTTCAATTCAATTTGAGCCCCCTCAGGCAATTTTCTGACAATGTCAAACATGGTGTGGGCGGGCACTGTGATGGCGCCGCCCTTTTTTATATCCGCCTCGGTTTTTTCAACGATCGACAAGTCCAAATCGGTGGCGGTCAGGGAAATAATCCCACCCTCCGCTTCGATCTGGACATTGGATAAAATCGGAATGGTATTCCGGCGTTCAACAACACTTTGGACGTGCCCCAAAGTCTTCAGAAAATTACCTCGTTCGATGGTCAGCTGCATGTGTCAGCCCGCTCCCTTTTTTGTGTGAGTTACAACGGCTCCAAAACCCCTGTTCTGTGTGGTTTTTAGAGCAAAATTTATCGCGTTATTTCCCCATGAAAATGTGTCTTGGCACATCATATGCGATTTTGCCGCTTGAGAATAGCAAAATATGGGGTTTTTGCCACGTTTTTTATGGCCAAAAACCCTGCTTTTTATGCATTTTTCAACGGCTCTGAAGGGAACCGGCCGGAGGGTAAAAAGCCCTCCCGGCCCTGAAGTTTTTTGCTAGCCTTCCAGAAGGTGCGAGAGGCGGTTGAGATCGTCTTCGAGGGTGCTGTCGGTGCGCCTCAAGTCGTCAATTTTACGCACCGCATGCATCACCGTAGTGTGGTCGCGTCCACCGAATTTGCGGCCAATCTCCGGCAGTGAGCGGCTGGTCATCTGTTTGGCCAGATACATTGCCACCTGCCTGGGGCGGGCGATGTCGCGGGCGCGCCGGGCCGATAAAATCTCGGAAAGCCGCAGGTTATAATAATCAGACACCTGGCGCATAATCTCGTCGATGGTGACCTTGCGGTCGTTGGCCCGGAGCAAATCCTGGAGTACACTCCGGGTCATATCGATGGTGACCAGCCGGCCGGTCAGCTCGGTATAGGCAACCACCCGGTTGAGCGCCCCTTCCAGCTCGCGCACGTTGGAGGTGATTTTGCTGGCGAGAAATTCCAGAACATCCTTGGGGATCTGGACGTCGTCAAAATTCTCCGACTTGGTCTGAAGAATTCCCAGGCGCAATTCGTAATCGGTCGGGTGGATATCGGCCACCAGCCCCCAGCCGAGGCGCGAGCGGATGCGTTCCTCAATGCCCGCCAGGTCGGTCGGCGAGCGGTCGGCCGAAATGATCACCTGGCGGCGGTTATCGATCAGGGCATTGAAGGTATGGAAAAATTCTTCCTGGGTCGATTCCTTGTTGGCGATGAACTGGACGTCATCGATCATCAAAAGTTCGACCGTGCGGAACTGGCGTTTGAACTCGACCGTGGTCTTGCTGCGGATCGCGGAAATAAACTGGTACATGAACTTTTCCGCCGACAAGTACATGACCTTGCGCCCGGGATGCAGCCGGGTCACCTCAGAGGCGATGGCATGCATCAGATGGGTTTTGCCAAGGCCCACGCCGCCGTGCAAAAACAGCGGATTGAAGAGCACTTGTTCGCTCTCGGCGGCCCGCCGGGCCGCGGCATAGGCCAGCTCGTTGGATTTGCCGACCACGAAGGAATCGAAGGTATAGCGCGGGTCGAGGACACTGCCGAAGCTGTCGGTCAGAACCCCTTTAGCGAAAGCCTTGCCGGCCCCGGCGGCGGTGCCGAAACCTGGATCAGCGGCGGTTTTTTTATCCACCGTAATATCTACGCTGAAAACCTTGGCGCCTTCGCGTTCCCATAACTCCTTGATTCGGTCAGCGTAATGACGCCGCACCCAATCCCGCACAAAAGGCGTCCGGGCCGAAAACAGCACGGTGCCATCCTCAATATTCTTAAAGTTCAGGTTTTTGATCCAGGCGTTGAAAGCGTCGTCCCCGATCTCGGCCCTCAAAATGGATTGAATTCTATCCCACTCGGTAATTTGTTTCTCAGTCATATTGTCTTAAAAGCTCCCCTCCTGAGGGATTTGTTGCAAACCCCCGGTCTTTGGACACCCGCTTCTTCTAAAAGGGCGTCCGGGCATTTCTTATTCGCAAGAAACTGGCTTTATTCCGCTTAATTGTTCATCGTCAGGTCAGAATTTTCAGGGTTTTCCCGTTAAACCAACCGTTGATAAACTTTTTCCGGTAATTTAGGGCCTGATTGGCGGGTCTGCCTTCAATTTCCCGCAGCATGCGCCCTACCCGGCTTCCGGATTTGGTCTTTTAAGCCTTTTTGAATACCTGTATTTCTTGCTCTCCCCAGAAAACGCACTATCCCTCGCGCCTTCCAAACCTTTTTCGGTATTATCGGGGGCTGGCCGGAAACTTAGCGGCAGTTTTTTGCCTATCCCCCCGATCTTATGCCAAAAACCCTTGAAAACCAAGGTTTTTCGCCATTTTTGTTGCCTATGTGATTTGATTCGACACCAAATCAATCCCCTGCAACACCCATAACAGGGATAAGATACCCAGACTATTGGAGCCTGACAATAGCCCAAAATGAAATATCAGGAAATTTTTTCCGATTGTTATGGCTTTGTGGGGATAGGACATACAAAATCTGGGTCAAGCGTTGTTTGAAAAAAAAATTCCCGATCAGAAAAATAATTTTTTCGGATCAAATCTACCTATACGCGCACAAAGGGCAGGGCTAATGAAGCCCGTACGTGCGAATCAAATAAAAAAAGAAGGAAAAGTCTAGGAAGCCAGGGAATTGATTCGGTGCTCAAGCCTGGAAATCTTCCTCGAGGCGGTGTTGCGGTGGTAAACGCCCCTGGTCACGCCGCGGTCAATCTCGGGCCGGGCTTCCTTGAACGCTTCCAGGGCGGCTTTTTTGTCGCCGGCTTCAATCGCCAGCTCGACCTGCTTGACGTGCGTGCGAATCCGCGAACGGCGCTTGCGGTTGACCTCCATACGGCGGTCATTGCTCCGGATACGTTTCTTTGCTTGCGGCGAATTTGCCATGTTTTTACCTTAAGTCCCAGGTTCTCAAATAAGTCTTTCATCAAGGAAGGGGCTGTATACCGGCCTCTTTGAGCCCGGTCAACACCTTAAAGGATGGCCCGGCAAAAATTATTTGTTTTTAAAGCGTGGTGAGCGTTTGTCGATAAAGGCCGCCATCCCCTCTTTTTGATCATCGGTGGCGAACAGCGCATGAAACACCCGGCGTTCATAGCGGATTCCTTCACTTAGCGACATTTCGTAAGCGCGGTTGATGGCCTCTTTGGCGACCATGACCGAGGGCAGCGAAAGCGAGGCGATGCCCTGGGCGATCTTGAAGGCTTCATTCTTCATGTCTTCCAGCGGGAACACCCGGCTGACCAGCCCGCAGCTTTCCGCCTCAGTGGCGTCCATCATGCGCCCGGTCAGGATCATGTCCATGGCTTTTGATTTGCCGATGAAGCGGGCCAGGCGCTGGGTGCCGCCGGCGCCGGGGATCACCCCCAGCTTAATCTCCGGCTGGCCGAACTTGGCATTGTCGGCACAGACGATAAAATCACACATCATCGCCAACTCACACCCGCCGCCCAGCGCATAGCCGGCGACCGCGGCGATAATCGGCTTTCTGACGCGGGTCGCTTCTTCCCAGTTGGCGGTGATAAAGTCTTCGAAAAAAACATCCATGTAGCCTTTGGCGGCCATTTCCTTGATATCCGCCCCGGCGGCGAAGGCCTTGTCGCTACCGGTCAGCAAAATAGCGCCGATCTCCTGGTTCGCTCCCAGATCGCGGAGGGCTGCCGTCAATTCATCCATCATTTCCCCATTGAGGGCGTTCAGCGCTTCGGGCCGGTTCAGGGTGACGACGCCGACGCGGTCTTTCTTGTCCAGAAGAATAGTTTTGTAAGCCATGGTCTTTCCTCAAACTTTGCTCGGTACGGGTTGCCTTTCCTACCTCTTGCGGCCTCTCAAGAAAAGGGTTTTTTTATAAACCCGCTCAGGAAAGGGGCCGCAAACTGACGGTTACCTCAAGCGGTTCGGTAGCGGAAAAGGCCAGGGTCAGGTGTTCCTCATCGATCTGGTCAACATGACGGTGATCCAGGCTGTGGATGTCGCGGCCTCGGGGGGATATACCGTTTCCTATCGGGCGAGGTCGATTGTCGCCGGCGGGAACACGATCACCGGATCCATCGGGAGCATCACCGGAAAGATGAACTTCAGGAAACTCTACAACCGTCTGGGAATCACCAAGGACGGTCAGGGGATCGGTCCCCATGGGGATTTCTATTCCGACTACCGGGCCTGGACCCCCGAGGAATACCGGAGGGTCGTCGAGGAGCACTGGAAGGGATACAGCGCCTGGATCGACCGGATTGCTTACCACCGGGACCTGAGTCCGGCCGAGGTGGACTCGGTGGCCCGGGGCAGGGTCTGGACCGGCGTGCAGGCCCTGGATCGAAAACTGGTGGATCGTCTGGGCGGTCTGGATGTCGCGGTCCAGATGGTCAAAGAAGCGGCGGGACTTCCGGAGGATGAAGCGGTTACCTTGTGGCACCTGCCAAAACCCGAGGGATTCATGGCTTCGGTGCTGGGG
>JADFFP010000002.1 GCA_022568115.1 Pseudomonadota bacterium
CAGCCGGGCGGCCAGTTTCGGGCCAACCCCCGCGGCCTGGGAGATCGCCACTTTGTCGCCGGAGGCAAGCGCCGCCAGCAGGGCATCGGGATCCAGAATGGTCAGGATCGCCAAAGCCACCCTGACCCCCACCCCCTGGACCCCGAGCAGGGTGCGGAACATCTTCAACTCCCCTTCGGCGGGAAACCCATAGAGGTGGATATGGTCCTCCCGGACATGGGTTTCGATCAGCAATTCCACCGGCTCGCCAACCGCGGGAAGGTGCGAGAGGGTCCGGGTCGAGGCGTAAACCAGATAGCCGACCCCGCCCACATCGACGATCAGGGAATCCTCGCCAATGCTATCGACCAGTCCCTTGAGCTTGGCGATCATCGGCCGGTCCCGGTTCTGGCGAAGGCCCGGGCCGAGCCGCAATGATGGGCGTGGCAGATCGCCACCGCCAGGGCATCCGCCGCATCGGCACCGGCAATCTCCACCCCCGGCAGCAGGACTCTCACCATCATCTGGATCTGTTCCTTGCCGGCATGGCCGACCCCGACCACCGATTTCTTGACGTGGTTGGGTGCGTACGAGGTAACCGCAAGGCCCGCCAGCGCGGGTACCAGAAGGGCGATGGTGCGGGCATGGTTCAGCTTCAGGGTGGCCGCCGGGTTCTTGTTGACAAAGGTTTCCTCGACCGCGCAGGTGTCCGGCCTCCAGGTGCTGATAATCTCCTTAAGGGCCTCGAAAATCACCACCAGCCGGGCCGGAAGATCCTCGTTCGCCTTGGTGGTGATGGCGCCATTGGCCAAGTGTTTCAGGTGCGTTCCCTCAAGCGTCACCAAACCCCAGCCGGTTTTGTTCAACCCCGGGTCCAGTCCCAGTACACTCAAGCGGTTTTGCATCAGGCCTCCAGTTTTTCCATCACTTCATCGGACACATTATAATTTCCGGAAATCTCCTGGACGTCGTCGTCGTCATCCAGGGCATCCAGAAGTTTTAGCAGTTTCCCGGCGTTTTCTTCATCCAGGTCAATCTGGTCCCCGGCATGCCAGATCAGCTTGGCCGATTGCGGCTCGCCCAGGGCCGCCTCCAGGGATTTCCCGACCTCGTGCAAATCATCGGCGGCGGTGTAGATTTCATGAACCTCGTCGTCGCTCTCGACATTCTCGGCGCCGGCTTCCAAGGCGGCTTCGAAAACTGTTTCCTCGTCGGCGGCGGAGGCCGGATAGACGATCAGCCCCTTGCGTTCGAACAGGTAACTGACCGAGCCGCTTTCCCCAAGGCGGCCGCCGTTTTTGGAAAAAATTGTGCGCACCTCGGCGACCGTGCGGTTGCGGTTGTCGGTCAGGGCGTCAACGATCAGGGCGACCCCGCCGGGGCCGAACCCCTCGTAGCGAACCTCCTCGTAATCATCCCCCTCGCCGGCCAGGCTTTTCCTGACCGCGCGCTCGATATTGTCCTTCGGCATGCTGTGCGCGCGGGCCGTGGCGATCGCACTCCTGAGCCTCGGGTTCATATCGGGGTCGGGCAGGCCCATTTTGGCGGCGACCGTGATTTCCTTGGACAGCTTCGAAAACAGCTTGGAGCGCTTTTTGTCCTGCGCCCCCTTGCGGTACATGATGTTCTTGAATTTGGAATGGCCGGACATTTTATCCCCTGATTAAAGCCGTATTTATTCGTATCGGGCGCACAAGCAAACGTCCACCATACGCTGTATGATGTGACTTAATTCATGTTTTATACCAAATATAGCCCTAAAGGACACTCTTTTTCGCCAATTTTTGAGATTATTTAGGCAGGTTTTCCTGCAGCCGTCCGCCAATCCGGATTGGCGTGACCGTCTTGGCCAGTCCGGTCTCGTCGTCGCTTTCGACCAAAACGCCGCAAAACGTGGCCTCGCCCAGCGCCGGCGAAAAGCGTTCGCGCCCGACGCCATAGAGAAAGCGGTGGACCGGTTCATCCACTTCCATGCCGATCACCGAGTTGTAATCCCCGCACATGCCGGCGTCGGTCTGGTAGGCGGTGCCTTTGGGCAGGATTTGCGCATCGGCGGTCGGGATGTGGCTGTGGCTGCCCACCACCAGGGTCGCCCGGCCGTCGGCAAACTGGCCCATGGCCATTTTCTCCGAGGTCGCCTCGGCGTGCATGTCAATCAAAAGAAGGGCGGCTTTTTCCCCCAGCGGCCAGGCCTCCAGCATCGCCTCAACCGCCCGGAACGGGTCATCGATCGCCTGCATGAAGACCCGGCCCAGGGCGTTGATAATTACCACCCGGCGGCCGTCGGCGGCCTTGGTGGAATAGACCCCGTGGCCGGGAACCCCTTCGGGATAATTGAGCGGGCGCAGCAGGCGCGGCTCCTGATCCAGGAAGGGAATGATCTCTCGCTGGGCCCAGATATGGTTGCCGGAGGTGATGCAATCGACCCCGGCGTCAAAAAACCCGTGACAGATTTTCTCGGTAATGCCGATCCCTCCGGCGGCGTTTTCGCCGTTGACCACGACAAAATCGAGGCCCCATTTTTTGCGCAGCTTCGGGATTTGTTCCAGCACCACCCGGCGGCCGGACCGGCCCATTACGTCGCCGGCGAACAAAAGCTTCATTTTTTGGCCCCTCCGCCCCGGAAGATCCAGCACCCGGCCTCGGTCAGGACCGCATCCAGGGCCTGATCGCCCGCCTCGACCGGCACAGCTTTTTGCTCTTGCCCTTGATAAGCGAGGCCAACCGCCAGGATCTCACGCTTTTTTCTGAGCGCTTTCAGGGTCCGGTCGTAATAGCCCTGGCCCTGGCCGATGCGGTTGCCCTTGTCATCAAATCCCAGCAGCGGCACCAGGATGATGTCCGGTTCAACCTGGTCCGCCAACTTAAGCGGTTCGCGGTTGCCCAGCTGGCCGTCCCGCAGTTCATCCCCGAAGGCGTAGCTGCGAAATTCCAGCGCGGCATTTTTCTTTGCAACCACCGGCAGGGCCACCTTTATCCCGCGCATTTCCAAAAGCCTGAGCAGGCTGGAACAATTCACTTCGCTTCCCACCCGCATGTATCCGGCCACTATCATCCCCTGAAGGTTGGGCAAAAATTCAAAAAAATTGTGGGCCAGGGCGTCGCGGGCGGCAACATCAAGCTGCTCGGCAAGCTGGGTGCGTTTTTTGCGTAAATCCTTCCGCAACGCCTCTTTTGTCTGCAATTTAGTGGCCATTTATAAATCTCACTGATGCTCTGTTATGCTTTCCGCGCCACATGGCGCGCGGGTTGGGTGCCCTTTTATTTTATCGTTCACGCCAGTGAGTTTTGCTCACGGCTCCACGGGGGCGCGAAACGGTTCGCGCGGGCCGCTCTCGCCTCGGCGTAGCCTCCAGCGGAGCCGGGTGGCCCTAGTTGACGCCTTCTGGCGCACAAGCGTGCGCCCGGCAGTCGTCTGCCGCCCTCCCGGAGCGATAGCTGAAAGCTATCTTGCGTGAGGGCCTTAATTGGTTAAGCCTTTTCCAGGTCATCGGCCAGAACTTCGATCGAGGCCGCCATGCCGTTCAGGAGCACCGCCAGCCTACCGGCGGTCTCGCTTTCATTGACCGGGATTTTGCCGTCATGGATGCCTTGCAACTCGGTCCTGGTTTCTTCAAATTCGTCGGCGATCAGAAGCGCCGCCATCAGTATCAGCTTGTTCTCGCCGACCTGGCCGAGGCGCGCCGTCAGGGTTCGGACCTTGCTGTCCAGCAGCTTGGCCAGGCCCAGCAGCCGGTCTTCCTCGCCATCACGGCAGGCAAGGGTGTAACGGTGATTGTTAATCGATACGCTGACCTGTCCCATAATTTTCCTAATTTACCAGTTTCTCAAGCGCGGCGATGGTTTTATCCAGCTGGGCGCCAAGGTCCCGCTTCAGTTCGCCGCCGCCATCGCTTTTCCCGGGCGCGCTGGAAACTCCCGCCCGGGTCAAAAGATCCAACTCGGCCGAGGTGTCATCCAGCGCTTCCTGGTAGGTTTTTTGCAGCTCGTTATACTGTGAACGCAGCAGCTTGAAGGACTGGTCCAGGGACTTGTATTCCTTGTGGACCCGCTCCAGTTCATTCTTCAGGAACTCGGTTTCCGGGTCGGGGCCATGGGCGGCGGCGCTCCATTCCTGGTCCTTGCTCAGCTCAGGGGTGCTGTCTTCGGGCGGGGTTTTCTTTGAGATTGACTTCAAATAGTCCTTCATTTCGCCGAACGAGCGCTCCAGCACCTCATACTCGCCCTTGAGGCTCTTGAAGCGTTCATCCAGCTCGGTATTTTCGTGCTGGAGGGTTTTAATTTCCGCATGGGAAACCTGTTTCGCCCGGACCACGCCGCTCAGCCGGTCAAGCGCGGTTTGCAGCCGAATCTCGGCTTCGGGCAGGGCGGTGTTTTTTTTAGCCTGGGGGCGCTTGATCATAATTCAGGGTACTTTCCAAACCTCTCTGGCAAAGAATAAAGCGCTCTTGAAGGGTGCGTCAACCATTGGCGAAAATAAATAGCATATCCCCCTTTGATCCTCATATCCATTTAAGAGTAAAACATGTTTTCAGCTATGGCTAGCACCGTTCTTGCAAAGAGCAAAAAAAAACCGGAAAAAGTCTAAAAACAAGGTTGACGGAAGGCGCTTGGGTGGCCATTGTGGCGCTTCCCCGATCGGGGGACTGGAGGGGAAAACAGGGTGGCGGGACAAGCCTCTGAAAATAAAGGAAAAACCGCCAAAAAGAGAGAAAGAAGCAGTCTGCTCTCATGCCGAAAACGAGTGACAGTGTGATCGATCAGCGCACCCTGGCCAATGCCATTCGTGCGCTTTCCATGGATGCCGTCCAAAAGGCCAATTCCGGCCACCCGGGAATGCCCATGGGGATGGCCGATGCGGCCACCGTTCTGTTTTCCAAATTCCTCAAATACGACCCCAATTGGCCCGGCTGGCCGGACCGCGACCGGTTTATTCTCTCCGCCGGCCACGGGTCGATGCTTTTGTACTCGCTGCTGTACCTCACCGGCTACGCCAGGCCGACCATTGATGACATCAAGAATTTTCGCCAATTGGGCTCCCCGTGCCCAGGCCATCCGGAATACGGCGAGCTGCCAGGGGTGGAAACCACCACCGGGCCTTTGGCACAGGGTCTCGGCATGGCCGCCGGAATGGCGCTGGCGGAACGCTCGCTGCGCACTCAATATGGCAGCGATGCCGTAGATCATTACACTTATGTGATCACCGGCGACGGCTGCCTGATGGAGGGCCTCAGCCACGAGATCCTCTCGTTCGCCGGACACCAGCAGCTCGGGAAGCTGATCGTCCTTTGGGACAACAACCACATTTCCATCGATGGCCCGACCAGCCTGGCGGTTTCCGACGATCAGTTGACCCGTTTTGAAGCCCATGGCTGGGACGCTTGGGAAGTTGACGGCCACGATTTCAAGGCGGTTGAAGCGGCCATTGAAAAAGCCAGGAAAAGCGCCAAGCCATCACTGATTTCCTGCCGCACCATCATCGGTTTCGGCGCCCCCGGCAAACAGGGAACCGAGGCCACCCACGGCGCACCCTTGGGGGAAGAAGAAGTGGCCGGGGCGCGTAAAGAGCTGAACTGGCCCCACCAGGCCTTTGAAATCCCTGAAGATATCCTGGCCGCCTGGCGTCAGATCGGCCAGCGCTCGGTGGAACAAAGCCGGGCCTGGAAAAAGCGCCTCTCCGGGATGGATGAGAAAAAACGGCGCCAATTCGAAGGGCGCCTCGGGGGCAAGCTGCCGAAAGCGCTTGACGCCAGGATCATCGCCCATAAAAAGGCGCTGGTGGAAAACCCGGAGAAAATAGCCACCCGCAAGGCTTCGGGCCAATGTCTCGAGATCATCAACGGCCTGACCGGGGCTACCATCGGCGGGTCGGCGGACCTTTCCGGGTCCAACAACACCCGAACCAGCCAGATGAAGATTATGTCGGCGGCAAACCCTGGCGGGCGTTACATTCATTACGGGGTGCGCGAGTTTGGAATGGCCGCAATCATGAACGGGATGGGCCTTCACGGCGGATTTATTCCCTATGGCGGCACCTTTTTGATCTTTTCCGATTATGCCCGGCCGGCGATCCGCCTGGCGGCCATGATCGGGGTGCGGGTGATATATGTATTTACCCACGACAGTATCGGCCTGGGCGAAGACGGGCCGACCCACCAGCCGGTCGAGCAATTGATGAGCCTCCGCGCGATCCCCAACCTGAACGTATTCCGCCCGGCCTGTGCGGTGGAGACCGCCGAATGCTGGGCGCTGGCCTTGAAAGATGCCAACCGGCCCAGTATTCTAGCCCTGACCCGCCAGAGTATAGCTCCGGTCCGGGACAAGCACTTTGAGGAAAACATGAGCGAGAGGGGCGGCTATATCCTGAAAAAAGCCTCCGCCAGGCCGCGCGTCACCCTGATTGGCACCGGATCGGAAGTGGAAGTGGCGCTGGCCGCGCAAGCCATTCTGGAGAAAAAAGGCGTGCCCACAAGGGTTGTCAGCATGCCGTCGCTGGGACATTTCCAGGAACAGTCTCAAGCTTACCGGAAAGAGGTCCTGGGCTCCGGCGCATTGAGAGTTTCCATTGAAGCCGGGGTCACCCGGGGCTGGGAAGGAATAGTCGGCGAGGATGGATTTTCCATCGGCATTGACCGCTTTGGGCATTCCGCCCCATCCGGGGATCTGTTCGCCCATTTCGGTTTTACCGGCGCGGATGTTGCGACCAAGATTTTAGACTGGGTCAAGGCCAGCGCCTGACCGGGAACTGGAATTTAAAGGAGAAACAAAAATGACAGTACGTGTTGCCATCAACGGGTTTGGCCGGATCGGCCGGAACGTGCTCCGGGCCATCCATGAGCAGGGCAGGAAAGATCTCCGCGTGGTCGCCGTTAACGATCTCGGCGACGTGGCCATGAACGCCTATCTTTTCAAGCGCGACAGCGTCCACGGCCGCTTCCCCGGCACGATTGAGACCAAGGGCAATTCCATAATTGTCAATGGCCAGGAAATATTGGTGACCGCCGAACGCGACCCCGCCAAGCTGCCGTGGAAAGAAAACGGGATTGAGGTCGCTATGGAATGCACCGGGTTTTTCACCTCCGGCCCCAAGTCCCGGGCGCATATCGACGCCGGGGCCAAAAAAGTGCTGATCTCGGCCCCCGCCAAGGATGTTGACCTGACCGTGGTTTACGGCGTCAATCACGACCAGCTGAAGGCTGAACACATAATCGTTTCCAACGCCTCGTGCACCACCAACTGCCTGGCGCCGGTCGCCAAGATCCTGAATGACGCGATCGGCATCGAGCGGGGCTATATGACCACTATCCATTCCTACACCGGCGACCAGCGGGTTCTGGATACCCTTCATTCCGACCCCCGGCGCGCCCGCGCCGCGGCCCTTTCGATGATCCCGACCTCAACCGGGGCGGCCCAGGCGGTGGGCCTGGTTCTGCCGGAATTGCGGGGAAAGCTGGACGGCTCGGCGGTGCGCGTTCCAACCCCCAATGTGTCGCTGATCGACCTTAAATTCGACGCCGGGCGGGCAACCTCGGTTGATGAAATTAATGACCTCATGCGCAAGGCCGCCGGCGGCGCCCTGAAAGGGGTGCTTGAGGTGATTGACGAACCGGTGGTTTCGATTGATTTAAATCATTGCCCTGCCAGCTCAATCTTTGATACAAGTGGAACTCAGGTAATTGAGGGCCGGTTCGTCAGGGTTCTTAGCTGGTACGACAACGAATGGGGTTTTTCCAACCGCATGTCGGATGTGGCTGTGGCCCTGGCAAATGCCGGGTAAATGCTGGGAATTGGATGAGCAAACTTCGAACCATTGAGGATCTGGGTAATCTTTCAGGCAAAAAAGTCCTCCTGAGGGCTGATCTGAATGTTCCGGTCCACGAGGGCCGGATTACTGATCTGACGCGGGTTCAATCCATCAAGAAAACCGTCCTGCACCTCCTCAAGGCGGGGGCCGATGTGATCCTGCTGTCCCATTTCGAACGGCCGGGAGGAAAAGTGGTGCCCAAGATGTCGCTTGCCCCGCTGGCCCCGTGCCTGGAAGATGAACTGGATGTTCCGGTCAAGTTTGTCGGCGATGCCCTGGATGCGAAAACCGCTGAAGCCATCGCTGAAGGCGAAGGGGTTTTCCTGGTCGAAAACCTGCGTTTCCATCCCGGTGAAGAAAAAAATCTTACCAGCTTTGCCAAAAAACTGGCGGCTTTGGGGGATCTTTACATTAACGATGCCTTTTCCAGCGCGCACCGGGCCCATGCTTCGATTGAAGGGATAACGCACCACCTGCCATCGGCTGCCGGATTCGCCCTGGTTGAGGAAATTGAGGCTTTGGAAACGGCCCTTGAAAACCCGGAACGGCCGGTCGCGGCAGTGATCGGCGGGGCAAAAATTTCGACCAAAATCGCCACCCTGGAAAACCTGGTGAGCAAAATGGATCATTTGTTCCTGGGCGGCGCCATGGCCAATACCTTCCTGGCCGCGAGGGGAGAAAATATTGGCGCCTCGGTGTCTGAACCCGGCTTGATCGAGGTGGCCAAAAGAATCATGGCAAAAGCGGAACAAGCCGGCTGCTGGATCCACTTGCCGGCCGAAGTTACCGTGGCCAAGCAAATGGATGTAACCGTGGGCGCCATTGCCCTGCCGCTGCGGGCGATTGAAGATGACGATATGATTTTCGACATCGGCCCGAGGGCCGCCGATAATTATATCAGGGTGTTGAAACGTTGCAAAACGGTTATTTGGAACGGGCCGCTGGAGGCTTTTGAGATCAAACCGTTTGACCATGGCACCACCCAGGTGGCGCGGGCGGTGGGCAATTTGACCAAAAGAGGGAAAATGGTTTCCATCGCCGGCGGCGGGGATACCGTCGCGGCGCTTTATAATGCCGCAGCAAAATGGAAATTCAGCCATGTTTCAACCGCCGGAGGAGCGTTCCTGGAATGGCTGGAAGGGAAAACACAGCCGGGTATCAAGGCGTTGATGTCCTAGGGTCTGTTGACAATTGCCGGTGTGGGCTGTGCCGCAGCAAAAATCGGCCAGAAGAAGGAGAAAATGATGAAAAATAGCCACCTATTTGAAGCAGTTTCGACGCTGTTCTGGCCGATTTGGGCGCGGTCCCCCAAAAATGACTCTGAAAGGCGGGATTGGACGATATTCCACACAGAGTACGTCGAAAATCCTCGCCGATACACCATATCGCCTGCGGTTTTCTTCTGCTCTATGAGGGATATCGCTCCAACACAGTTCCACCCGGTAATTGTCAACAGGCCCTAGGGTTAAAAAAATCCCTGTTATTCCCTGTTAAATATTTTCCAATTTTTGCAAAAAGCCTCAGTTTCTTTGGGCTAGGAAAAGACCGGACGGAGAAAAATAAGTTATTTCTCTGTATTTTCCCTAGTTATCAGTGAAATCTCAACAGAGAATGGTTCGTGGAGGACTGCATCCTCCGCCACATAACCCGCAGTTTACCTAGAGTTTCAATTTTACTTAAAACGAAGCCAAAAAGAACAAAGGGCGAATAATCTTTATTGGGAAAAATCCGCGATCACGCTTTTAAGGATTGTCTTCACTTTTCCCCGTATTTTCCCCAGGTAACAGGGGAAGAACGCTCGAAAAAGGTTCGTTCAGACGCTTGCTTAAGGGAAATTTCTTGTAGCGGAAAAACATTCTGTGGGCTTCTGCCATAACCATCTGCCTTGGCCATAGTCTCTTTCTGCTCTGACATTTACGCCAGTTTTCCCCGGAGTTCCTTGACAATTGTCAAGAAGCCCCGGCCCGTTTTGGGGTATAAGAAAGGGGCAGAAACCTGGAAAGAAAGGAAAATGCCATGCTTAAGAAAAAGCGTTTTTTTCCCCGCCGGGAACTGGCGGTTTTCAGTGCGGCCCTTGCCTTTGGCGTCTGGGCGGCCCCTGCTTTGGCTCAGGAAGTAAGCTTTGCCGAGGATGTTTTGCCGGTCCTTAATTTCAGGTGTACCGAGTGCCACCAGCCGGGCGGCGATGGTTATGAGTTCAGCGGTCTTGATCTCACCTCTTACGAAGGGGTCATGGCAGGCACCAAACACGGGCCCATGATCATACCTGGCAACTGGCAGGAAAGTAACCTGCTGGCGGTGATCGAGCATCGCACCGACCGCAAGATCTGGATGCCGCACAACCGCAAGCCCTTATCGAAATGTGAAATCCTGTTGCTGCGTTTCTGGGTGCTGCAGGGTGCGAACGACAATTAGGCTCTGGATGCGGTTCGGGGATCGACCGCTGGCGGCGGATAAATGTGACCTGCCCCCCCTTTTAGGGGCGTGAGTGTTTGCTGATAACAAACCACCAATAATTTGATCCAAATCAATGCTTTTGCGATCAATTTCCCTAGTATGAAATAATCTTGAATCGGACCCAAAACCGGGTTCCAGGGGTTTATCGTGGGGAGGACAATAGTTTCGTTGTTTAGCCCTATGAATTGCACTGGGAAACGGCAATGATAGATTACCATCCGTACATGAAAACCTGCGCTGACTGCGACACCTGTCTAAAGGTCGAGTGGTCGGAGTTGGATCGGGGCGGGCTGGAGCAACTGGCGAATTCGCTCAAAACATTCTATTATCAGCCGGGCGAAGCCATTTTTCATCAAAGCGATGCGCCTGAGGGTATTTACTGTATTGGCCAGGGTAAAATTCTGCTGTGCCAGTACGATTCCTTTGGCAATGAAATTGGATTCGGAATGGCCTATCAGGGCGAAACTTTAGGCTGGCGCAGTTTTTTCGCCCGGGAAAATCATACCGCCACCGCCTTGGCCCTGACGCCGTGCAGGATTTGCCTGGTCCCGGAAAGTACAGTCCACAGGCTGATCCGAGGGTATCCCGCTCTCGCCCGGCGATTTCTGAGGACCGTGGCCAAAGACCGCGGTCCGACCGAGTCATTGTTGCTGCGCAATCCAAGGCTGCCGGCCCGGATCCGCCTGATTAATCTCCTGCTTATTCTCTGCAAGAACATTTATGTGCCCAATTCAAATGAAAAATTGAGGCTCAGCTTGCCTATGAACAGACAGCAACTGGCTTCATTGATCGGGGTCCGGACAGAAACTTTGTCCCGGACAATCGCCGTCCTTCATAAGGAAGGGCTTGCCCGGTTTCATAACCGCGAGGTCACTATCGCCAACCACGACCACCTGGTTTACGAATCCAATAGGAGTAAACGCTAGCTATAGCCATCAGCGGGTCAGGTTTCTTCTAAAATATTGCCGGGCAAAATAATTTTTCCCGAAGCACTTCCCGGGCTACCATGGTCAAAAGGGAGAGCGGTGATTCAATTTCTTTTCCAAAGCGCCAGGTTTTCTTTAATGGCGAATACTCTTTCGACTCAAGAAGCCCGGGCCAACGCCGGCGGCGCCAAACCCTCTTTTTCCCTCAGACAGGTATGCCGGTAGGCGCCCCACAGCGCCGCGCCCAGGGCGCCGGCCAGTTGTGATTTTTCGTGCGCCAGCATGTGGATGTTAAGGCGCTTGTCGCTGTCGGCCAGCTCCTGCAGGGCAGCCAGGAAACCGGCGTTCATCGCCAGCCCGCCGGTCATCAGGACATCGCCCTCGGCCTTGACCATGCGCAACAGCCCGGCCAACCGCTTGGCCATCGAAATGTGAATTCCTTTGAGGATATTAGGGGTGGTAATTTTGCGGCTGACCATGTTGATGACGTCGGTTTCTGCCAGCACCGCGCAGATACCAGAGACTATTTCCGGGTTGTCGGCCTTCAGCGACAAGGCGCCGATATCCTCGATGCCGACGCCGAGATAACGGGCGATGTTTTCCAGAAACTGGCCCGACCCGGAGGCGCATTGCGAAGTCATGCGGTAGGAAAGCACCTTGGAGCGCCGGTCGATCAGCATTGCCTTGGAATGGAGCGCGCCACAGTCGATCAGCGCACGGACCTCAGGATTGAGAAAAATAGCGCCCCGGGCGTGGCTGGTCATCGAATAAAAATGACCGCGGCGGAAATCCACCAGTTCCCCCTCGCCGGTGGTTGCCACATAAGCAATATCATCGTGCTGAAGGCCATCGCCCGTCAAAACATTTTCATAGACGTTTTTGATCACCGCCTTGATGTCGCGCTTGCGGATTTTGTCTGTCTTGCCAGCCAGCAGGCGTTCATTGCCGCCGTTTTTATCAAATTGCATCAAAACGGCCTTAATGGCGTTACAGCCGACGTCGATTCCAACGGTATAAAACATAGCCCGCTCCCCCCTACATTCCGGCCCCGGTCATTTTATCAGGCGCTTTCTTTTTGGTTTTCAATTTAGATATTTCCACGTCAGCCATGACCCCTCGCGGGTCACGCCGGGCGAACAGCGCCGCACCGATGGCGCCGGTATAGATGCTGTCGTGGCCGATGTTAATAACCATGTCCCCGTAATTCTCAATCACCAGTTTTTTCAGCACGGTGGTCGCCGCCTCGTTGCGGGCGACCCCACCGGTAAAGGTAAACTCGTTTGTCACCCCGCCGCTGCGCGCCAGCAACGACATCGCCCTCAGGATAATCGCCCGGTGCAGCCCGGCCAGGATGTCCTCACGCGCCTCGCCAAGCGCCAGGCGCTCGCGCAGTTCCGCTCCGGCGAAGACCGTGCAGGTGGAATTAATCCTGACGGTCTTGGATGACTTCATCGCCAAGGGGCCGAGCTGGTGTACGCCCATATTCATTTCATCGGCGATATAGCCAAGGTAGCGGCCGCAACCGGCGGCGCAGCGGTCGTTCATCTGAAAGGCCGTAACGATGCCCTCTTTATTGACCTGGATCGCTTTGGTGTCCTGGCCGCCGATATCCAGAACGGTGCGGGTTCCCGGAAACATGAAATGAGCGCCGAGACCGTGGCAAAGTATTTCCGAGCGGATTTGCTGTTTGGCGAACGGCAGGGTCAAACGCCCATACCCGGTGCCGACCGTGTTGACCACGTTAAAGGTGGTGGAAATGGTTGCCGCAACCGCCTCGGTAATATCATCGGAAAACGGTGCAAAACACGGCGCCTGTATCGTCTTGGTCCGGGCAAATTCCAGATATTCCTCATAGTCGCCAGCAAAACTGTGACCTTCGGTGCGAAGAATAGCGCCGTCGAACAGCCCGACCAGGCGGCCGAATGACAACCCGCGCTCCATACTGACCTGCTCGGCCAGCCGCATATAGGCGCTGCTGGCGAGATCGCGGAAAAAATCACTCTCGGAGCGTTTTTCGGGATCAAATTCATCATAAACTTCCCGTTCCATTTCGCTAAAGATGTAAGACAGCGCCTGGGTGAATTTCTCCGCCTCCGCTTCCGGGCTATTCCAGTGTTTTCTGACCCCCAGGCATTCGCTCCGTAACGTTTCCAACTGGCGAAGATATTGCGCCAGGTGGTAATAGCAGGTAAGCCACTTCAGCAGGCTTGAGCTATGTTTGCCGACATGTTTTGACTGCTCCAAATGCTGGCCGAGCAAGGCAAAACGGGCATTGATCTCCGCCTCCTCGCGGGCGATCTGGCAGGCCAGTTCATAGTTGGAGCGGGAATTGGTGATGCCGCGCCCGAGCACCCGTTCCTGGTTATCTATAAACACCGCCTTGGTGGTGGTTGATCCCAGGTCGATGCCGATGTAACAACGGTCCATAATTCAGGCTCCCGCGCGTTTGGTTTCAATCATCTGGAAATAGGATTCCAGGCGGTTCTTGATGTTAGCGGCGCTGAAATAACGCGGGTCAACCAGGTCAGATTCGATAAAGACCCCGGCTTTGCCAGTGCGTTTTTCCAGTTCACTCATTATCAGAAGCTGACCGGCGGAGAACGAGTTGCAGCTTTTGATCGAATGGATCATGAAGCCGTCAGCGGAAAAATCCTTGATGTATTTCTCGAGGATATCGACCCGTGCCGGCAATGAGTGATTGGTGTAGCAGCCCATGCAATATTCGCCGAGGCTCTCGAGCGGGCGGTCCGGGTCATGGCGGAAACCGTCCTCGAACAGCCCCCCCACTTTGGTATAGGTGGAGGCGACCATGACAACGCCTTCATCGGTGAGGATTTTCCAGAAATCACGGAAGTTGGGCCATGACGGCGGCCCTTCGACGACGATCCGGTATTTCTGGTCATTCAATTCGCCCTCAGGCGTTACCGGGCCGAGCTTGTTTTTAATTCGGTAATTCACTTCAGCCTTGAGGGCTTTGTAATAGTCCACACACTCCGGCAGGCCGCGAAACGCAGTAAAAATGGGGCCGATGTAAAATACCCCGCCGAAATAGGCATCGATCGGCGATGGCTTGTTCTTGGCCGAATTCCATACCTCCACCAGCAAGTCCTCGGCCTGGGCGGACAGGGCCAGCATTTCCTTTAGCCGGTCGGGATCAAACTTTTTGCCGGAAACCTTCTCCAGCGCCGGAACCACCACTTCCTCAAGCTGCCTGGTGACATAATCGCGCATTTCCCGAGTGATTTTACCCTCGGCCTGATAAGGTACCTGCAGCAGGACGATCGGGCAGTCATACTCTTTCTTTAAAATCTCGAACCATTTGAGAAAGGTGAAACATCCGGTGTAGCTGAGCAACAGCAGGTCGGGTTTGGGCAAGGGCAGGCCGGTGGGGCCGATATTGCCTTTTTTCATCATCCCGATGTCACATTTGACATAGGCGCAGACATCTTCCGAGTGGCCAAATTTCTCAGCCTCCTGGATATAATCGCCGCTCATCTTGCGCATGCCGGATTGCAGCGCGTTGACCTCCGGGTGAACCGGCAGCATGTCAAAGGCCAAGATCAATTCGTTAAGATTGCCGGGAACGAAGGTATAGACAACCTTCTTACCGTTCTCTCCGGCGCGCGCGAGATTTTCGAAATGACCAGCGATCATTTCCTTTTGCATGATCATGCTGTCTTCTTTTTGAATTTTTTGCTGAACGTTCATTGGGACCCCCACAGTTTAATGGAATCGGCAAAAGTGCCAGTCTGTTCCTTGATCACCTGGATTTGTCCGGTGTTCTCGGCGTATTTGAAAGCAGTGTAGGGGATGTTTTCCCGGGCCAGCACATCTTGGATCATGGGCCGGTCCAGAAGCGCCGGGTCACAGAAACTGGGGGCGGCGAAAATCACCCCCTCGGCCTCCCGCTCACGCACCTGCTTGACCAGATAGTCCCCCTTGTCGCGGCCCGGAACATAACGCGATGCGGTCGCCACGGTTTTATCCAGATAGGCATCGGCCAGGGCCTCGATCGGGTTATCGCCAATGGCAATCGGCTCCAGCTGGTAACGATTACCCAGGACCCAGTCATCATCAACGATAAAGCAGCCGCTGTTTTCCAGCGCCTTGACCAGGGTCAGCGGCGGCTGTTCGCAAAAGGTTCCGGTCACGATCACCCGGACATGGTCGCGCACCGGCCGCTCACTGTCGGAGATGGCCGCGATATAATCCCGCAGCATTTTAGTGTGTTCACTCACTTCCAGAATATTGGATGCGCGCATCAGCAAAAACAGCTCAGCGGTTTTGACCTGGTGCGGCATCCGGCTACGCAAATCATACAGCTCGGTAATCAGCTGGCGGTTTTTATTGTAAAGCCCGATTGAGTGATTGAGGGCCTCCGGTGTGATCCTATTCCCTGAAACCCGCTCGAAAGCCTTTGCCATACCGGCAAGTTCGGTAAGATAAAATTCACGCCCCTCGACGCCAAAATTCTGGGGTACATCGAGATACTTGACGTATTTGCCCTTGAACATCATCTGCCACATGCCGCTCAGGTTACGGATCACATCGCAGATCGCCGGGAACAGCATACCGTCCAGAAAATCAAGCCGTCCGGAGACCCCGAGCTCGATGGTTGAGCGGGGGATACGGCAGATATAAGACTGAAAATAGGCATCTCCCCGGATGATTTCCAGGTTATCGCCGCCGCCCATGATCCCGACCGGCAGCATGCCGGCGGCATGGATTAATTCTCTCGGGGCGTAAACCGGCATAAAGCCAATCGCCCTGGCCTTGTTTTTCTCTTTCCAGTCCTTGACATAATTGAAATCAAGATCATCGTAGAGGTCTTCACAGCGTTTTATGATGGTTTCCACTTTCATTTTTTTCTCCGCTTATCCAGCCGCACAGCCTTCGGTGAAGGTGCGAAAAATATCGTCCGCCAAATCCTCCGGGGTGCCGTGAGCGCCGCTTGAATACCAGCCGAAAATCCAGTTCATCATGCCGAACAGTAAATAGGTTTTGCGCGCCAGTTCCACCTCGCTCAGACCAGACCCGCGGGCCTCGGCAATGTAAGCCTGAACAATTTTCTGAACATTTTGGCGGTAAACCTCCTTGAGCCGGTTGATCTCCCGGCCCCGGTCCTTGCTCAATTCAAGGGTACCGAACATCATCACCCGCATTTCATCCAGATGATCGACGAAAAAACCGATATGTCTGCTGATCAAGCCCTTGAGCATTTCAGTCGGCCCAAACCCGGCCTCGCGCAGGTCCTCAGCCAAGTCCAGAAGCGAGGTAAAGCCCTGCTTGTTGATCAGGTACAACAGGTCCTCCTTGCCTTCGAAATAATGGTAAAGGCCCGACAGGCTGCGCCCGGTTACCTCGGCCAGGTCACGCATACTGGTGCCGTGGTAACCACGGTGCGCCATTAAGCGCGCGGACCTTATCAGAATTTCGTCCAGGTTCGGGTTGGGGTTGGTCTCAAGCATGTTTCCACTCCGGTTTGCGTTTTTCCAAAAAAGCCGCGATGCCTTCATTGGCGTCATAACTAGCCATCAACTCATCCAAATAAAGGCGTTCCAGATCGCCGATGTGTTCATTGTAATGGCGGATCAGGGTCAACCGCGCGGCCCGGTGCGCAATCGAAAGTGATGAGGCGCTCTTGGGGCAGATCTGGTTTTCGATAAAATCCTCCAAGACATTGTTCAACTTCCCAACTGGGGCCAGCGTATCGATAAATCCGGCCTGGTGCAGGGCCTTGGTGTCCATCCCGTCCCCGGTCAGAATCAGCCGGTTGGCGCGGCCGCCGCCAACCGCCCAGGGCAGCAAAAGTACTGCTACCGGCGGGAAGACCCCCAGTTTAATCTCCGGCACGGCGAAGTTTGCATCCTCATCGGCGATCACAAAGGTGCAGGCCAGTGCTATCTCGAACCCGCCGCCCAGACACTGGCCGGACACTTTGGCAAGGGTCGGAACCGGATGGTCCAAAATCTTGCCAATCAGACGATGAAAGGCCGGCAACATATCACCAACCTGGTCGCACTGGTGTTCCTCGACACTGGCGCCGAAACAAAAATTCTTGCCGCTGCCCTGAAAGACGATCAGCTTGCGACCGGCTTTATTTCTTTCCTTACCTAGCCGGTCCTCAATTTCGGCCATCATCCGGGCGGTCAGAATGTTGGCGGGCGGGGCGTCAAGGGTGATTTCACACACCTGGCCGTCAAACAGCTCCCGAACCTTTATGGTTTGATACGTCACAGCTTATCCATTCGGCCTGATCTTTTCGAACAGGCGGTCGTCCCAAGGGGCGGCCTTGGCCAGCTCGCGTCTTAGCTCCAGGAAATCCACCTCGCGGTTATGACGCGGCCCTTCGTTAAAGGCGCGGAAACCAGCCTTACCTTCGGTCATCATGTTGAGCGCCAGCCAGGAGCGGTTGGTTTCACAGTTCTTAAGCCAATGCTCCAGTTTCTTTTTGCGCAGGGATTCAAGGGTTTTGTTCAAGCAATCGGGCATGGTCAACGCAAGACGGTAGGCAAATCCATTGACCTCGGCGTCCAGCAGGCTTTGATCGACCGTGCATCCGGCGGCCACCTTTTTGGCCTCCGCGCGGGCCTCGCCGGTCTTGAACGCGCCATAGCTGGGGTTGCCCCAGGCGTCAAAGGGTTCCGTCCCGATAAACGGATTGGAAATAAATTCACCTGATGAGTTTTTCAATACCGGCACGATCTTGTTGATCAATCCCAGGCGTACCGCCACATGAGCCGACCACGGTTCGCACAAGGTGCAGCTTTCAATGGCGGGGCCGATTCCGACATAAAGATGCAGGAAATCGGTCGCGCCGCCGTCCGGGGCCGAGCCGTGCTTGGGGCCGGCCTGGCCGAAACGCGCGGTGTCGGCGGCAATAGTGTAATCGCAAGCCATGCCGATTTCCTGACCGCCGCCAACCCTGAGCCCGTTGACCCGGTTAATGACCGGTTTGTCACAGGTCAGGATGCCAGTGACCATATCGTTAAAGAGACGCATGTATTGCTTGTATTCTTGCGGATTACCGGCGTAATATTCGGCGTATTCCTTGGTGTTGCCCCCGCTGCAAAATGCCTTATCACCCATGGCTGTAAAAACCACTGCGACCACCGAGCGGTCGCATGACGCTTGACGAAAAGCGAGAATGATCTCTTTGATCATTTCAGTGGTATAGGAATTGAACTGAGCCTCGTTGTTGAGCACGATCCAGAAATTATAAAGTCCCTTTACTGTCTTTCCTTCACCGTCCAGCAACGGGCGTTTTTCAACGATGATTTCATCGTACTCGGGGTCCTTTATCAAATGATGGTCTTTCATGTTTCCACTCCTCAAATTTAATGCCCTGGTGCCAGAATGGCCCGGCGCTCAAGCTTGTGAGCAACAGCCAGAGCCACCACTTCATTGATCTGGTCCAATGGGTGGGTTTCGATATTATCCGCTAAGTTGATCTTTCGCGTCAGGACGTCACCCACCACCACCGGGTAGTGCCGGGGAGAACACCCCCAGTTGCCGAAAAGGGAGGCATCAAAAGCCATCACGTTCGACAGCCTGAGAGAGATTTTTTCCATGGTAAAGCCGATGATACTGACCGACCCGGCGAAGCTCAGCAGCGCAAAGGCCGCGCTCTGGCCGCCGGCGCTGCCGCTGGCTTCATATACTTTCCACTGGGTGCCGGGCAGCTTTTGTTCCCTGACCAGGGCGCGGACGGTCTTTTTCAGCTCCCGTTCATCCCGGCCCTTGCTGCAGATGGTGAAATCTGCGCCTTGCTTTTCAGCAACCGCCAGCTTGGCGGCATCGACATCGATAGCGATCACGGTGGCGCCGGCGTTTTTGGCGTGCTGGACCATATAAAGCCCGATCCCGCCGGTGCCAATAACGATTGCCAGGTCTCCTGCTTTTAGACCTGATCTCACCATTGCCTGATAGGGGGTGGTGATGGCATCGGCGACCACTGACAACTGCGCCAGGTCAAAGCCTTCCAGATCGTCGGGCAATTGGCACAGCGACCGTCCTGGCACCACCACATGGCTGGCAAACCCGCCGTTAAAGTCGTTTCCCGGCATTTCCTGGTGGCGGCAGATATTGTCGCGCCCGGCCAAGCACAACTCACATTCCCCACACGGCAGGACCGCCGGGACAATCACCCGTGTTTCAAGTTTGTCCTGATAATGCGCCCCGGCGGCGATCACAGCGCCGCTGATCTCATGACCCAGCACCAGCGGCAGATCGTGCTTGGTGCGCACATCGCCGGACATAAAAGCCAGGTCGGTATGGCACAGGCCGCACCCGGCAACCTCGACCACCACCTGGTCGTCAGCCAGGGCATCGATGGTGAAGCCGTGCCGCTCCAGAGCTTTGCCTGGGGTGCAAAGAAAATATCCGTAAGCCTTTATCTTGTCCAAAATGCTATCTCCTATATGGCTACCAAAGGCACTGTCATCCGAAAACCGAACGATCGTTCGTTCTTGTAATTGTTAATACTTTTCCTGATGAAGTGCAAATCCTTTTGTTCGTTAAATTTAAAGTTCCAATATTTCCTAAATTCTTTTTTTATTTTCTATCTTTTCATTGAACAACCATCACACCTGCCCCGCCCCGGTAAAGGTGCGCCACCTGGTCAGCGCGCCGCTCAAGCACCGCCCGCTGGCTGATGTATCCCTTGTCGGTAATTTCATTTGCGTCGAGATTCGGCGGCTCGGCCAGGAACAGAACCCGCCCGATCCGGGTGCTTGAGCCCGGGTTTTTGCGGTTATAGGCGGCAAGGCCCCGGCACAGTGCCTTTCGCACCTTATCGTGTGTGATGATATCATCAGGTGAGGTATGAGGATCCAGACCGGCGACTTTGGCGGCTTCTTCGATATTGGGAAAAATCAACAGGCCCACTTCGTCCCGGTCATGGCCGGTGACCACGGCGTCCTGGATAATCGGCGCACCGGCGGAGATGGCCTTGATGCGCAGCTCACCAACATTTACCCACGAACCCGTCAAAAGCTTGAAATCCTCGGCCACCCGGCCATCAAACACCAAGCCCTTTGAGGGATCGTCCGGATCGGCGAACTTGACCGCGTCGCCGATCTTGTAAAACCCGTCCTCGTCTATGACCTCGGCGAAAAGATCAGGGTCCTTGTAATACCCTGGCGTCACATTGGGGCCGCGGACACGAACCTCCAGTTTGCCGCCGTTGGGCACCAGCTTAAGTTCCGATCCTGGAACTGGAAGGCCGATCACCCCGGCCTTGTCGACCGGGAAGTGAACCGAGGTTACCAGCGGCGCCGTTTCGGTCGAGCCCCAGGCGGCGGTCATCGGGATCTTTTTTCCGCAGCTCCCCAGGGACAGTTTTTCCAGCCGTTCCCACAGGTTCTGCGGCAAGGCTGCAGCGGCATAAAAAATCATATCGAGCCTGGAAAAAAAGTGATCACGCAAATCCTGGTCCTGTTCCAGATAAGGCAGCAACATGGCATAACCGCTCGGGACATTGAAATAAGCCGTCGGCGCGACCTCGCGGAGATTGGCGACCGAGCGGGAAAACAGGGCCGAGGTTGGTTTGCCCGCGTCAATATAAAGCGTCCCGCCGTTGCGCAGGATCATATTGAAATTATGATTGCCGCCGAAGGTATGATTCCACGGCAACCAGTCCAGCAGCACCGGCGGCCGTTTGGCGACGAACGGCCAAACCTGGGCCATCGCCTGCTGGTTGGAGCAAAGCATCCGATGGGTATTGAGCACCCCCTTAGGTTTGCCGGTAGAGCCCGAGGTGAACAATATCTTGGCGACCGTATCGGGGCCGACTTTAGCAAGGGCTTTTTCTACCAACGGTGTCGGGACTGTCTCTTCCAGTGCAGCAAAGTCTTTATCGGCGACCACC
>JADFFP010000082.1 GCA_022568115.1 Pseudomonadota bacterium
GAACGCATCCCGGCCGGCGCGGCCATCGACATATCCGCGCGCGGTACCAAGAACCTGGTGCACATCAGTTTTGTCTATAAAAATTCCGAAATTCCATTGTTTTTACGTGAACAGCTGCCCGGGGACAAAAAACCGGGGAAAAAACCAAAACCGGAAAAAACCAAAATCGGGCTCAGGCTCTCACTGGCGCGCAGCATTTTAAAACTTCACGGCGGCGAGGTGGATTACGACCTCATACCCGACCGGGACAGCACCGTTAAATGTACCATTTCCCGGACCTTCTCCAAAAAAGTAACTGAGGCGAAAACCGGGGAAACCCCGGCAACCAGATAATCCCCGGAAAGCAGGCTATGGAGCAAATGTATTCCCGTATTTTTGAAAACGTCACCCGGGAAGAGCTGGAAAGGCTGGCTCACCTGCTGGCACCGTTATCTACCAGGGGCGATTTTATTGCCCTGAAAGGGAAGCTGGGCTCTGGAAAAACCACTTTCGCCAGGGCTTACATCCGGACCGCGCTGGGAGAGGCCAATCTGGATGTCCCCAGCCCCACTTATACCCTGATCCAGAATTATCCCGGCAAGGGCGGTTATCCGGAGATCCTGCACGTCGACCTTTACCGCATCGAGCGGCCGGAGGAAATTCGCGAGCTGGGCCTCGAGGACGCAACGGACAGCATTGTTCTTTTGGAGTGGCCTGAGCGTCTGGGGCAAGATTTGCCGAAAGAGACCCTGTTGGTATCGCTTGATTTCAGTTCTGGGGGCAAAACCAGAAACGCCACCCTGAACTTCGGGCCAGGATGGCAAAGGCGGCTGAAAAATCTGCACCTGATCAGGACCGGCGGATAATCATGCGCGAGCAAATCATAAAAGAATTCCTCAAAAAATCGGGGCTGGGCAGCGCCCGCAGCAACCCCCTTGCGGGAGACGCCTCGTTTCGCTCCTACCGGCGGTTGAGGCATCAGGACCAAACCCTGGTGTTGATGGATGCCCCGCCCGCCCTGGAGGATGTCCGCCCTTTTATGGCGATTGCCGGATACCTGAACGGTTTGGGATTAAGCGCGCCGAAAATCCTGGCCCGGGACACCGCCCGGGGTCTGCTGGTGCTGGAGGACTTCGGGGATGATAAGTTCAGCGACGTCCTGAACCGGGATCCGGGCATGACCCGGGCCCTTTATCAAGCCGCCCTGGAGGTGCTGATACACCTGCACCGGACCCGGCCCCCGGATGCGCTTCCGCTTGAAGGCGAAGCCAACATCCCGCTGCCGGAATATAATGAGGCGCTGTTGTTTGAAGAGCTGTTTTTATTCTGCGACTGGTATTTGCCGGCCCTCAAGGGCCGCCAGGAGGCTTCCTGGAGGAAAGACCTGGAAGGACTGTTCGCTCCCCTGTTCGAGCGCCTGAAAGGATCCCCCGAATGTCTGACCCTCAGGGACTATCACGCCGATAACCTGATGTGGCTGCCGGAGCGGGAAGGGGTCGAGAGGGTCGGCCTGCTGGATTTCCAGGATGCGGTCCGGGGCCATCCCGCCTATGACCTGGTTTCGCTTTTGCAGGATTGCCGCAGACCGTATGATGCCGCCCTGGAGCGGGACATGATCACCCGCTACCTGGAAAGATCGGCAAAAGCGGGGCGGCCCTGCGACCATGAGGCTTTCCTGGTCGCTTATGAAATCCTTGGCGCCCAGCGCAACATGAAAATCATTGGAATTTTTACCCGGCTGTGGAAACGGGACAGCAAGGCCGCTTACCCGAAAATGATTCCCCGCGTCTGGTCTTTGCTGGACAAAAACCTGGACCATCCTTTGCTGGCCGGGGTCCGGGAGTGGATCGGCCGGGTGGCCGCGAAAGACCGGCGCGGGTTATGACCAGGCCGGGGACAGCAATGATCCTGGCGGCGGGCCTTGGCCTGCGTTCACGCCCGCTGACCAATGACCGGCCAAAAGCAATGATCACCGTCGCGGGCAAGCCGTTGATCGGTCATTTGCTGGACAGGCTGGGTGACGCCGGGGTGGCAAAAATCGTCGTCAATCTCCATTACAAGCCGGAACCCCTGGTCAATTACCTGAAGGGCCACCGGCTGGCCGGAAAAATCATTTTTTCCGATGAGCGGGAGAAAATTCTGGAAACCGGCGGCGGGGTAAAAGCCGCGCTGGGCCATTTTTCAGGGGATCCTTTTTTTGTCGCCAATTGCGATGCTTTTTTCCCCGATTCCGAAGAGAACCCGTTCCTGACCCTCAGGCAAGCCTGGGGAAGTGAGGAAATGGCCGCCCTGCTGCTGCTCAAGGCAAAAGAGCAGGCTATCGGCTATGACGACCGCGGAGACTTCTTCCGGCAATCCGGCGGCCGGTTGCGCCGCCGCGGGGAAGCCGATCAAGCCCCATACATCTTTACCGGGGTCCAGATCCTGACCCAAAAGTTGTTTGAGGACCTGGGCGATGCGGTTTTTTCCCTCAATAAAATCTACGACCGGGCACTGTCACAAGAGGCCCTGTTCGGGACGCCTTACGAAAGGGCCTGGCTGCATATGGGAACCCCGGAGATGGTGGAACAAGCGGAGGGTTTTCACCGCCAATGACCGCCCTGTTCAAAAAGGGAAGCAATGTTTTTACCGTCCCCGCCGGGACGCCGTTTATTCCTGCGTTGCTGGACGGGTTGGAATACCTTCAAAACGACCAGAATATAGAAATTGAAGATATTACAGTTTTTTTTCCCAACCAGCGCGCGATCCAAACTTTCAAACGGCATATTCTTGACCGCAACAAAGGCCGCGCCACACTGTTGCCTACCTTAAAAGCCCTGCGTGACCTGGATGAGGAGGACCTGACCTTCGCCAGCTTGGTCCATCTGGAAGAAGACCTTAATCTCAGACCGGCGATAAAAGATCTAAGGCGGCGTTTTCTGTTGCAGGAGGAATTAAAAAACCTCCCCGGGATAGCCAGCCTCGGCCCCCTTTCCACCCAGCAGCGCCTGCTGCTGGCGGGAGAGCTGGCGAAACTGCTGGACCAGATGCAAAACCAGGGAACAGATTTCCAGGACCTTGAAAACCTGGAGATGGAAAAGGAGCTGGCGGAACATTGGCAGGGGGTTCTGGCCTTCCTCGGCGCCATTACCAGAAAATGGCCTGAAGTTCTGGAGCAAAAAGGCCTGATAGACCCGGTCCAGCGGCGCACCGTGCTGATCGAAAAACTGGTTGAGACCTGGAAAAAAAGCCCGCCCGAAGGCCCGGTGATTGCCGCCGGCAGCACCGGGTCGGTGCCGATTGTCCGGCGGCTGTTGAAAGCCATATCGAGGCTGCCCCGGGGGGCGGTGATTTTTCCCGGCTTTGACCGGAAAATGGAGCTGGAGGCATGGCAGGCCCTGGATGAAACCCATCCCCAGTTTATGATGAAGCAAACCTTGGCGGAATTTAACCTTCCCCGCGCAAAAGTCAGGATCTGGCCGTTTCCGGAAAAGAATGACGCCAGCCCCTTAAAGGCACGGCTGGATTTCATGCGCGAGGCAATGCTGCCCGCCGTCACGACCGGGCGCTGGCACCTGACAACAGTCAACCCGAAAAAATTAAAAAATATCATCCGGGGACTGGACATCATCGATTGCCCGACCCCGCGGGAAGAAGCCGGGGTGATCGCCCTGGTCATGCGCCATGCCCTGGAGGACAAGGACAAAAGAGCGGCGCTGGTCACCCCTGACCGGGCGCTGGCCAGACGGGTAAAGGCGGAACTGAGGCGCTGGGATATCGAGGTCGATGACAGCGCCGGAACCCCGCTGCTGCTGACCCCGCCGGGAACCTTTTTTTCGCTTTGCCTGAATATGGTGGCGGAAAAATTCGCGCCGGTGTCAACCCTGGCGCTTTTAAAGCATCCGCTGATGCACTTTGGCAGTTCGCGCGAAGGCTTGCTGATGATTGCCCGGGCACTGGACCGGAAACCCTTGCGCGGAACCAGGCCGGCGTCCGGCATAAGGGGTCTGATGAAAGCGGTTGAGGCGGAAAAAAACCTTCCCAATAAAACCGGGCTGAAGGCCTTTCTTAAAGCCTTGCGAAAAACCACCGGCCAGCTGGACGCCCTGGCGCACGGGAAAAAAGTCTCCTTTGCCAGCCTGCTCAACGCCCATATCCAGATGGCGATTGACCTCTCCAGCGATAATCAGGGCGAGGTAACGTTGTGGCGCGGCGAAAGGGGCCGCCAGTTTGCGGACTTTTTATCCGAATTGCAGGGCCAGGCAGGCGCCCTTGGCGAGGTTGCGGGCAGTGAATATCCAGCCTTGATTGAAGCGCTGTTGCAGGAAAAAGTGGTGAAACCCCATTTGCAAACCCACCCCCGGCTGGCCATCCTGGGCACCCTGGAAGCGCGCCTGCAAAGCCCTGACCTGGTCATTCTGGGCGGGCTCAACGAAGGTTGTTGGCCGCCGGAGCCGGCCGCCGACCCATGGATGAGCCGTGAAATGAGAAAGCAAATCGGCCTACCCACGCCAGACCAGCGGGTCGGGCAATCGGCGCATGATTTTTACATGGCGTTTGGCGCCCGGGAAGTGGTCCTGACGCGGGCGGGAAAAATTGCTGGCAGCCCGGCCACCGCCAGCCGATGGCTGCAACGCATGACCGCGCTGCTGGGCCAGCCGGAGCTGGCGCGGGGAAGCAAGACCTGGCTTTCCCTGTACTTCTCGCTGGACCTTTCAGAGACCCAGATAGAGATTGAACCACCCCGGCCAAAACCGAGCCTCGGCTTAAGGCCGCGCAAGTTGTCGGTGACCAATATCGAGCTTTTAATGCGCGACCCCTATGCGGTTTTCGCCAAGCACATTCTAGGACTGAAACCCCTGGATGACCTGGAAGCCGACCCCAGCGCCGCCGACAAGGGTATTATCCTGCACGAAATATTCGATACCTTTGTGAAAGAAGTCCCGGCCCCTCTACCCGATGACGCCCTGGATCAATTGCTGGAAACCGGTCGAAAAGCATTTGAAAACATTGCCAAAGCCCGGCCAATGGTCAAGGTATTCTGGTGGCCCCGGTTCAAGCAGGTCGCCGCGGCCTTCATCGAGGAACAGCAAAAGCGCCAGGCTACCGATACCATATTGGCGGCCGAGGTTCGGGGGACATGGCTGGTGGAAAACACCTCCCGCCCCTTCACGGTGACAGCCACGGCGGACCGCATTGACAAGCGGGAAAGCGACGGAGGAGCGGTGATTATCGATTACAAAACCGGTATTACATACAAGACTGTGGAAGAGGTGGTGAGCGGGCGAAAACCGCAACTGGCGCTGGAAGGGGTGATGGCCGGGGCCGGAGCGTTTGAAGGCATCCCGCCGATCCCCATCACGGCCCTGGAATACTGGAAAATGGGCGCTGCCTCCGAGCCACTCAAGATTGGTTTTCCCAATGTGGATGTCGCTGCAACAATCGAAGAGGCCCGGGCCGGGATCGGCGCGTTGGTGAATTATTTCGATCAAAAAGAGACGCCATATCTGGCCACCCCGGACCCGGACTTCTCCTCTTACGGCGAGTACGACCTGCTGGCCCGGACCGCGGAATGGCAAAACCGCCTGAAAGACAGCCGCAAAGGGGTCAAGAGATGAGCTTTGGGCTTACCAAAGACCAGATATTCGCCGCCCGGCCGGACCTCAATGTCTGGGTCGAGGCCTCGGCCGGAACCGGAAAGACCCATGTCCTGACCGCCCGGGTGCTGCGCATGATGGTCCGGGGCACCCCGCCCGGCCATATCCTTGGCCTGACCTACACCAAGGCGGCAGCGGCCGAGATGGCCGCCAGGGTCTATAAAATCCTTGGCCGATGGGCGATGATCCGGGAAACCGAGCTGGCCGCCGAGATTTTCAAATCCACCGGAGAAAAGGCGTCGGATCAAGCCCTGCAACGCGCCCGTACCCTGTTCGCCACGGTGCTGGACATCCCCGGGGGCCTGAAAATCCAGACCATCCATTCCTTTTGCCAGTCGCTTTTGAAGCGCTTTCCGCTGGAGGCGGGCCTGCCGCCCCACTTTGCCGTGATGGAAGAGCGAACCTCGGGGGAATACCTGAAACAGGCCATGGATGAGGT
>JADFFP010000083.1 GCA_022568115.1 Pseudomonadota bacterium
TGTGGGACGGTGAAGATATTCAGGGCGTTAAAAGTAGGCACAAAACCGCTCTCAACGTTCCCATCCTTGTCCAAAAACTGTAAAATCCCACCCCAATCCAGTTGCCAGGTACGGGTAAAGTTAAAGACGTAGGCTAATTTACGGTTTTTCCCCGCTACTTGATCGTGATGAATAGTAAGGAAATTACCCGGGCCATAGGCAGTCGCCTGGCTGTCGGCAAAAGTAATCGTATCAAAGCCTGAAAGTTCCCGGATGAAGGAAAGAAAGGTATCCGAATTTACGAACTCATGGAAACGGTGCAAAAAGTGGTCCATATTTTTGCCGTTCAGGTAATAATCATAGATATTGTAATCGCTATAGAGAAACTGAAACCCCTTTTGCGCTTGGCTGAGCACAATCTGGCGTACCTTTTGTTTGTGTTCTTCGGTCATCGCCTTAACCTGTTCGGGGTAGAGGGTGTGGGTTTTGTCCCCTTCATTGAAAACCAGATGCCAGTCGACATCATTGGTCAGGCAGCGGTGCATGCGCTCAGCTGAATCCTCGGTCAGTATTTTGGGAATATGAATGCGCCTTTGTTCAGCAAAGGTTTTTTTCAGGGCCATAATATCCAGAGCCGGGTTAAGGCGGATTTCGGAGTTCTCAGTCATGGTCTGGCGGACACTCTTTTTTTCACACTCTCGGATTTTAGCTGACCACAGGCGGCCATGATGTCGCGGCCGCGGGGCATGCGGATCGGGGCCGAGATGCCGGATTTAAAAATGATAGCGGAAAAGGCCCTGATGCGGTCCCAATCGGAACACTCATAAGGGCTGCCCGGCCACGGGTTGAAGGGGATCAAATTAACCTTGACGGGCAATTCGTAGCGGTGGATCAGGCGCACCAGCTCCTTGGCGTCCTGGTCGCTATCGTTTATGTCTTTCAGCATGACATATTCAAACGTAATGCGCCGGGCATTGTGGGCGCCGGGGTATTTCTGGCAGGCTTCCAGCAACGCTTCCAGTTTGTATTTTTTGTTTAAGGGTACAATTTCATCACGAATTTCATTGTTGGTGGCATGAAGCGAGACCGCAAGGTTAACCCCTATTTCAGCCCCGGCCCGTTCCATCATCGGCACGACGCCTGCGGTCGAGAGCGTGATTCGCCGGCGCGACAGCTGGATACCTTCCTTGTCCATGATGATATGGAGCGCTTGTTTAACATTCTCGAAATTATATAACGGCTCGCCCATACCCATCATGACGATATTAGTGATGCGCCGGCCCTCGGTCGAGACCGGCCATTCGCCCAGGTCATCGCGGGCGATCATCATTTGCGCCACGATCTCGCCCGGCTCCAGGTTGCGGACCAGGCGCTGGGTGCCGGTGTGGCAAAAACGGCAGTTTAAAGTGCAGCCCACTTGCGCTGAAATGCACAGCGTCCCGCGCTGCTCATCCTCATCCTCATCGGGGATATAGACGGTTTCGGCCTCGGTCCCATCGTGAAAACGAAGCAGGTACTTGCGGGTCCCATCCTTTGAATACTGGGTTTCGACAACGTCAGGCCGGGAAATGCGAAAATTTTTCTCCAACGCCGCCTGAACTTCTTTGGCAACATTGGCCATCCCGTTGAACGATGTTACCCCGCGGTGGTAAACCCAATGCCAGATCTGGCGCATCCGCATCGCCGCCTGCCTTGCAGGAACACCGTTGGCAATCAGGGCGTCTTTCAACTCTTCCCGTGACAGGCCAAGGATATCAATACAGGCGTCCACACCGGCTTTTCTCGGGACGGAAATGCCCTCAATTGATCCTGGTAAAGGAAGTGTCATGTTAGCTACAGGCTTCGGTAATCGCGTTGTAGGCCGCGGTAAACCCGATCAGGGAAAACCGGTAGGTGGTTTTGGTGCCGCGGGAAGAGGTAGCGCGCATGATAAGGGTGCTGCCCCGTTTCATGGACGTCACCATGCGGCGGTCGTCTTCCTGGGTGTAGTTCCAGGCGTTCCGGCCCTCGGCGAACATGGTATAGGGGGTGTTGCCGATAGTCCCGTTAGCCTCCGATCCGACCCTCAGGTCATACCCGGCGACAAAATTAATCTCATTCCTCACTTTTCGCCGCGGACGGTGGGTGACGGTCATATACACTTCCCCGTGGATGACATTGGTGGGATCCGAGCGTTTCGGCATGGAAATCATCATGCAGTGCTTTTCACCGTTATCCCGCTCTATCAGCACCGTATCCCAGTCCCGGAAGCTGCCCAGTATTTCCCGTTTTTCAGCTTGGGCTGACAAGGAAAATCCAGCGGCAAAAAAACCGAGCAGAAATGTAACCTTAAACACATTTGAGATTGTCTTTTTCATGGCGAACCTTATCCCTTTTAAGGCTATCCTTTTCCGGGCTTTCCGTGCACCGGAACCGGCCGGGCCGGGGCCTTGCCGTAAGGTGTTACAGGACGCTCGCCGAATTTTCCATAACATAATAGCCGGTCATACATCACGATCGCGCCCGCAGTGGCCACGTTGAGGGAAAATTTTGTCGGAATTTTGATCACATGATCGCATTTTTTCAAGGTTTCTTTTGAAACCGAGAACATTTCAGAACCGAGAATATAAGCGGCCTTCAGGGGATGACGAAACGAGGGCATGTCAACCGCCTGGTCAGTGATTTCCACCCCGACCAGCTGGCATCCCTGTGGCAGGGTCATATCCTCCAGCCGCTGATATTCGTAAAAGGGGACATGGTCCGGGGTTTTACTGGTATCGCTCAGATATATGGCCAACTCCGCCGCGTCTCTGTTTTTTAATTTCGGGGCAATGGTGAACACGAACGCGGCGCCAAAACCATGGGCGGTACGGATCAGGTTGCCCATGTTGCCCGCCTTGCTGACCCCCTCGATGCCGATGGCAAAGTATCCACGCATGCTGTTCATCCGGTTATTTTATATATTTTTTCCATGCCAGGGTAAAACTCTTTGTAAACCGTGCCGCCAAGGCTTGACCGGTGGTTTCGTTCCGCCTAAACCCTAGGGGAAAATTTGGACCGGTTTCAGCAGAAAGTTGCAGAAAGTTATAGAATGAAAAAAGTTTACGAATCGGCGGCAAAGGCCCTGGATGGCCTGTTGTTTGACGGCATGACCATCATGGCCGGCGGGTTCGGCCTGTGCGGCATTCCGGAAAACCTGATTGCGGCGATCAGGGATGCCGGCGTCAGGAATCTCACGGTTATCAGCAACAACGCCGGCGTCGATGATTTTGGCCTGGGACTTTTGTTGCAAACCCGCCAGATCAGGAAAATGATTTCCTCCTATGTTGGTGAAAACAAGTTGTTTGAGGCCCAGTTCCTTTCCGGCCAGCTGGAACTGGAATTTAACCCTCAAGGGACCCTGGCCGAACGGATTCGCGCCGCCGGCGCCGGCATCCCGGCTTTTTACACCAGAACAGGCGTTGGCACGGTGATCGCTAAGGGTAAGGAACTCAAGGAGTTTGACGGCGAAACCTGTGTCATGGAAACCGCGCTGAAAGCCGATCTTGCCATCGTTCTGGCCTGGAAAGGGGACAAGAAGGGGAATCTGGTTTACCGCAAAACCGCCCGGAACTTTAATCCGATGATGGCCGCCGCCGGCAAGGTAACCGTAGCCGAGGTGGAAAACCTGGTTGAAGCCGGCGAACTGGACGCCGATTGCATCCATACTCCGGGAGTTTTTGTGCAGCGTATCTTCGAAGGCAAGCTGGAAAAACGCATCGAACACACGACCACCAGAAAGAAGGAGGGTTAAGGCTATGCCCTGGACCAGAGAGGATGTGGCGAGACGGGCCGCGGATGAGTTGCAAGACGGGTTTTATGTCAACCTGGGCATCGGCATTCCGACCATGGTGGCGAATTTTATCGGCGAGGACAAGGACGTTACCCTGCAAAGCGAAAACGGCATGCTGGGCATGGGTCCGTTTCCGATAGAGGGTGAAGAGGATGCCGATCTGATCAACGCCAGCAAACAGACCATCTCCGAGTTAAAAAGAACCAGTTATTTTTCCTCGGCTGACAGTTTCGCGATGATCCGCGGCGGCCATATTGATGTTTCCATTCTTGGCGCCATGGAGGTTTCTGAAAACGGGGATCTGGCCAACTGGATGATCCCGGGCAAAATGGTCAAGGGCATGGGCGGCGCCATGGATTTGGTGGCCGGGGTCAAGAAAGTGGTCATAACCATGGACCACAACGCCAAATCGGGCGCCCCGAAACTGTTGAAAAAATGCTCCCTGCCGCTGACCGGGGTCGGGGTGGTTGATATGGTGGTTACCAACCTGGGTGTTTTCAGGATTGACGAGCAAGGCATGACCCTGTTGGAGCTCGCTCCCGATGTCACGGTTGATGAAATTAAGGAAAGAACCGAAGCCAACTTCAGGGTGGCTGACGATCTGGAAAGACGCTAGAGTTTTATTTTAACAAATTGAAGGGGTTTTCCGGGGGTGACTTTTTCCGCGCCTGCCGCTCTTAAGGGGCCGCTCTGGATGGTTTGGTCGTGCCTCTTGTTTGTCGCCATCTGGGGCCTGATCAGGGTTTCGTCCGAGACGATACATCCCTTTGTTATCGTATTTTACCGGACGCTGTTTGCCATCATTGCCTTTCTGCCCTTTTTGATCCGGCACAAAATCACCATTCTGAAGACCGATCACCTGGGCCAGCATGCCCTGCGGGGAGTTTTTTCGTTATTGGGAACACTTGGCCTGTTTTATGCGGTGGCCGCCATCCCGCTGGCCGATGTGGTTGCGATCAGCTATTCGGCGCCGGTGTTTGCCGCCGCCGGGGTGGTTTTGATCCTGAAGGAAAAAGTCCACTGGCGGCGGATGGCAGCCATTCTTGCCGGCTTTGCCGGAGTTCTGATTGTCATGCGCCCGGGTTTTCGCGAGATCAGTCCTGGACTTTTTGCTGCTGTTTCCGGTTCCCTTATGCTGGCCGGATCGCTGGTGGTGATCAAATCGCTTTCCAGCACCGACAAGCCGGAGATTATTGCCCTTTATTCATTTCTTTTTGTGCTGCCGGGCAGTTTTATCGTGGCGCTGTTTTTCTGGTCCTGGCCGGGCATGTTTGAGCTTATGATCCTGGTTGTGATCGGCATTCTGGTGGCTTTGGCCCATACTGCCCTGGCCAGGGCTTTTTCCTATTCACCGGCCACCTCGATCCTGCCGCTGGATTTTTCACGGATGATATTCGTCACTATCCTGGGGGTCGTGGCTTTCGGGGAGAGTGTAGATATTATTGCCTGGATCGGGGCGGCCATTATCCTTGGGTCGACCGTTTATGTCGCCCACCGTGAGGCGGTTACGGGTAGAACAAAATAAAATATTTAGGGATTATTTTCCCGCGGCTTCATTCATAAAGTGCGCCAGTTTGATATCCCGCATCGTCAGCCCTTTAGCGTCGTGGGTGGTAAGGGTAACTTCAACCCGGTTATAGACGTTGAACCACTCGGGATGATGATCCATCTGGTCGGCTTTGAGGGCGACCCGCGTCATAAACCCGAAGGCTTGGTTAAAATCCTTGAAGGTAAAGGTTTTCTTGATCGCATCGCGGCCTTCCACCTCGCCCCAGCCGGCAAGGTTTATCAGTTCCGCCGCGCGCGCCTTTTCACTCAGTTTTTCAGCCATGGTTTCCTCCTAATCAAAGAGCATCCGTTTGGGGTTGTTATGCTCTAATCCTTTAGCAGTTTATCGACAAACGCTGGAACAATTTTTGTCGCCTTGCCGTAATGGGTCTCGGCGAACAGGGATTGCCCCTCCGAGGGATCAAGGTTCAACTCGACACTGTGGGCCTTGCCCATGCTCCTGATCATGGAAATAAAGCCCGCCGCCGGGTATACAGCCCCTGAGGTCCCGATCGAGACAAATAGATCGGCGGTATAAAGCGCCACTTCTATCTCTTCCATGTGAAAAGGCACTTCATTGAACCACACGATGTGCGGGCGAAGCGCTGGTTTTGCCTGGCAACTGGGGCAG
>JADFFP010000084.1 GCA_022568115.1 Pseudomonadota bacterium
GCAGCGCGCCCTTGACCAGCGCGCCCAAACGATTTTGAAGATCGCCGGGGAGATCGTTGAGCATCAGGTGGATTTTTTCGAAAAAGGGGTCCGGCATTTAAGGCCGTTTACCTACCGGGAAATTGCTGAAATGACGGACTTCCACGAAAGTACCGTCAGCCGGGTGGTGCAAAATAAATACCTGTCCTCGTCCCGGGGAACCTTCAAGCTGCGTTATTTCTTTTCCTCACTGCTCGGCGGGGAAGATGGAGCGGTAACCTCGGCCGCCGCGGTCAAGCACCGGATCAGGGAACTGATTGCCGCGGAGCAGCCGCCCAAGGCGTTGTCGGACGACAAAATCGCCGGCCGCCTGAAACAGGAAGGAATAACAATTTCACGCCGCACGGTTATGAAATACCGTGAGGCCATGCGAATCCCCTCCAGCTTTGAACGGCGCCAGATGAAAGCCTGATTCGTCCCATTCACTTAATTTTGATGAAAGGATGCTTACATTAATAATCAGGGGCCGGTCTCAATAATCCCAACCAAAACCACGCGGCTGGCGAGAAAGGATAAAAGGTATGAATGTAAACGTTAGCGGCCGCAATGTTGCTGTCGGCCAAGCCCTTGAAACGCACATCTCAAACCGGCTGAAAGCCACGTCGGACAAGTATTTCAACCAATCCATCGAGGCCGCAGCGACGGTCTCCCGGCAGGGACCGGAATTTCGTGTCGAATGTGCCCTGCACCCGGTCCAGGGGGTCAATTTACACAGCCATGCGGAGGGGGCAGACGTTTACACTTCGTTCGAAGATGCAGCAAAAAAATTAGAAAAGCAGTTGCGAAGATTTAAACGACGCATTAAAAACCACCACGACTCAAAAAGGGAGACCAAAACCCTTTAAAAGGTTTTGGCAAAAACCTCGGATTAAGATTAACGTGACGAGCAGAAAGTATAATGAGTGTCAGTGACCTGACTGGCCCCAAAGCCATTGTCCCCAGTCTGAAGGCCAGCAGCAAAAAGCAGGCCTTGCAGGAGCTTGCGGCTTTTGCCGCAGAGCGCACCGGCCAGGATGAACGCAAGATTTTTGAGGTCCTGCTGCAGCGCGAACGGCTCGGCACCACCGGGATGGGTCAAGGGGTCGCTATCCCCCACGGAAAAATTGAGGGGCTTTCCAGGCTCTACGGCTTTTTCGCCCACCTCGAAACGCCGATAGATTTTGATGCCCTGGATGACCAACCGGTTGACCTGATTTTCATGCTTTTGGCTCCGGTCGGCGCAGGCGCCGACCATCTCAAGGCCCTGGCCAGGATTTCCCGCCTGTTGCGGAACCAGGAGGTTTGCGAAAAACTCAGGGGCTCGGACAGCGCTGATGCCATTTACGCGCTGCTTTCGGAAATTGATCCAGCTGCTTTCGCAGCCTGATTTTTCCGCCCTGACACTTTCCTGAAACTGCTCCCAACGGAGCGGTTTATTAAATTTTAATTTCAGGATAGTATGCCTCTACACCGGCAAGCGGAGGGAACGTTTTGATCAAAAAGTCGATTATATTTTTTTGCCTGGCGCTCTTTGTATGCGCCACCCCGGCAGGGCAAGCGGCTTATTCACAGTCGCTGGAAGACGCCATCCAGAATTATCAGGGCGGCAAATACAAAAAAGCCGAACGCCAATGGCAGAACCTGGCCGAGGCCGGTGATGCCGATGCCCTTTTTAATCTCGGCCAAATGTATCATCTGGGAAAGAAGACGGCTTTTGATGACAACAAGGCGGCCGACTATTATCTGGCGGCCGCGAACCTGAGGCACACCGCCGCGGCGCGGGAGCTGGGAAACCTTTATTTCTTTTCCCCCGGCGTAAATGGCGGAAAGCAGGCCGCTGCCGGGTGGTGGCTGCAGGCAGCCGAAGCCGGCGACGGCCAAGCCCAGTACATTCTCGGCATTGTCTATTTTAATGGTGATGGGGTCGATCAGGATCTGGCCCTCGGGTTTGCCTGGACCCTGCTGGCGGTAGATGCCGGGGTACTGGAGGCTATCCAGCTGGAGACCGCCATGCGCGGCCAGCTTACCGAAGCGGAGTTGGCAAAAAGTCTGGAACTGGCGCCAACTCTTATGACCGGGACGCCCAATCAAGCCCAGGCACATTTGCTGATCAATGAAATGGTGCAACAGCCCCGCAAATTTTCTGTAAGAACCGATGTTGCCTTGCCTGAACTGGAGGCCAAAGAGCCAGCCCCGGTCCGGCTGGAAGATAAATCTGTGCTGGAGGTGGAAGCATTTGAACCTCAGGAGGAACTTGCCGCCGAGGAAACCCTGACCGGAACCATTCAGGCGGACCCACAGGAAGATGCTTTGCCCGGGGCTGCTGTGAATGACCAAGCCGGACTAGGCCCGCCACCGCAACCGGTTCCTGAACTATCAGGCCCGGGCGCTGAAATTTTGATCCCGGAGACGATTGAAGATGAGGCCCCCGAGGAACCTGCGGATGGCTTTTCTGAAACCCGTGAAGCCCTGAATAATTTGATTGAGGAAACCGCCCCGGCCACGCCGGAAATTATTCCCGAAGATTCCTACGATCTGGGCGATCCTTTGTCGCCGCTGGTGAGTGAAAACAATTTTTCACCGGACTGGAGCGTCCAGCTGACCTCTTTCCGCAAGCCTGAAAACGCCCAGGCCCACTGGCTGGAAGTATCCCAGGCTTACCCGGGTCTGTTTGAGGGTTTTGAGAAAAGGATAATCCGCTATGACCTGGGCTCCGGGCGGGGCATATATTACCGCTTGCGGATAGGGCCCTTTATGGATAGGGCCGGTGCCGATTTAAAATGTCTGGAACTTCAACAGGCTGGTCTCGATTGCCTGGTCATCTGGCCTTAAAAATCTGACGACTGGGAAAAAGGGCGCTCCCTTAGCGCCCTTTTTTAGCTGGAGTATCTTTAAAATCTCTAGTCGCCGATCCTCATCGGGCCGCCGACCCAGTTGCCGTCCGCCCTCAGGCAGGCCGTGCCATGGGCCAGCTGTTCCTGCCCGTCGACAATAATGGTGGTTTCATAATCCCGGGTTTCCCGGCACTGGCTGAAATCAAAACTACCTTGCTGGGCGGGGGCATAGCTTTGGGGCTGTTGCGGTGGCGGGGCATAATAGCCGCCTGAGCGCCCGCCACGATAATTGTTTTTGGAGGATTTGTGCAGCATATAGCCAAGGGTGGCGCCGAGAATTGCCAGTCCGGCATAAGCTCCTGCCTTGCTGCCGTGCCCATAGTGACCGCCGTAATAGTATCCGCTATAATAGGGTCCGCCGTAAGTGTAGCTGGGATAATAAGTATGGCTGTAATGACGGTTGGTGTAATGGCCGCCATAATGCTTGCTGTAATTGTGGCTGTTGTGATGGCGTTTGTGCTTGTTGTTTCCAGCCTGGGCCAGGTCCGCCGCCAGGAAGGCGGGCAGGGCGATGCTGGCGGCCAGCAGGATCTTCAGGGGGGTTTTCAGCATGTCTACCTCAACTGGTTTTTAATTGTTCCCCAAATCATATAACTCTCAATCTGAACTGGAAATGAATATTATAAAGAAAAAATGTTCACTTTATGGCGGTTCTCAGCCACCTACCCTGAACCCAAGGCGGCGTTCACTGAAATGGTGAATACGGGGGATTAAAAAGGGGAACCAATCCACCTTCGCCCGATTTTCGGTTCCGGGTGGCCTGCCACCCGAAGCCCGAAGGGCGAAGGTGGTGGAGCCAGGCGGGCTCGAACCGCCGACCTCTACACTGCCAGTGTAGCGCTCTCCCAGCTGAGCTATGGCCCCAATGAAATTCTACCCGCTTTCTTCCGGAGATTTGGGCTTTTGGATGACATTTGATACGTCCGATCCGTCATCCAGGTCAAGGTCGTTATCCGGGTTGGTATTGCCACCCTCTTCGACTTTGAGGATTTCTTCCGCCTCATCCTTCTCATCCTTGTCTTTAGCCTTGTCTTCAGCCTTGTCTGTGGGTTCAGGCTTTTTAATTTCCTCCAGCTGCTGCGGCTGGCGGCTTTTCAGGATCGGCTCGGGCACCCATTCGTTGGCGCAGTCGATGCACACCACAGGGTTTTCTTTCCCCAGATCATAAAACCGGGTGCCGCATTTCGGACAGGTCCGTTTGGTTCCCCATTTTTCTTTTACCACGCGCTGCTCCTTGCCAGAGAATCTTTGATATATTTCGGTTCGGGGCTTCCCTTGCCATGAAGTTCGGCTTCTGTCAAAACCTAAAACATTCGATTATTAAATTTTACCGCCCGCCTTCAACCAGAGAAAGACCCGAATGGCGACAATTGTTTCCAAAACAAGCGCGGCATTGAAGGGTGTGGCTCACCTCCCCGGTGATAAATCCATTTCGCACCGGGCTTTGATTCTTGCTGCGCTGGCCACGGGAAGAAGCCGGATCAAGGGTCTTTTGGAGGCGGAAGATGTCCTGAATACCATAAAAGCGCTGAGGTTCCTGGGGGTAATTTGTGACAAAAAAGGGCAGGATTGGGTCATAAAGGGACACGGTTTGGGCGCTTTCAGGGCGCCTGAGGACGCTCTTGATTTTGGCAATTCGGGAACCGGGGCGCGGCTGATGATCGGGGTGCTGGCGACCCAGCCGATAGAAGTTTCACTGACCGGCGACGAATCACTGAAGAAGCGGCCGATGGGACGGATCTTAAAACCGCTCTTAAAAATGGGGGCGAAAGTATTTCCAAAAGACGCCGCGGCGCTGCCCCTGACGCTAACCGGGGCGGCTGAGCCGGTTGCTATTACTTACCGCCTTCCGGTCGCCTCGGCGCAGGTCAAATCGGCCCTGCTGCTGGCCGGCCTGAATGTTCCGGGAGAAACCTGCGTGATCGAGGAAACCCCGACCCGCGACCATACCGAGCGCCTGTTGGCCCAGTTCGGTGTTCCGGTAAAAACGGAAACATTGCCGGGCGGCGGGGCGGCCATTACCGTGAAAGGGCTCCGGGAATTGAAAGCCGCCGATATTGCCATCCCCGGCGATTTTTCCGCCGCTGCCTTTGTTCTGGCGGCAACTTTGATGGTCCCGGGCAGCCGGCTTGAGATTAAGGGGGTCAGCCTTAATCCCCTGCGCACCGGTTTGCTTGATGTTTTGGGACAAATGGGGGCAGATATACGGGTAAATGTGAAAGACAGTAATAATGGCGAGCCGTTTGGCGATCTTGAGGTTAGCGCCTCGGATCTGAAGGCCGCCAAAACCGGACCGGAGATCGCCCCATCGATGATCGACGAATTCCCGGCCCTGTTCGTTCTTGCCGCTTTGGCGGACGGCGTGAGCAGTTTCCGCGGGCTGGCCGAATTGCGCCTGAAGGAAAGCGACCGGTTGCGGCAAATGGCCAAAGGTCTTAAGGCGTGCGGGGTCGAGGTGAAGGAATTTGACGACGGCCTGGCAATTAGCGGGCAGGCCGGGAAGGTTCCGGGGGGCGCAGTGATTGATGCCTCTGGTGATCACCGCGTTGCCATGGCCTTTGCCGTTCTTGGTCTCCGGGCGGATAAGCCGGTCACAATAAAAGGTACAGAAAGCATATCCACAAGCTTCCCCGGCTTTGCTAAGCTGATGCACCGCCTTGGGGCCAATATTGAGGAAACGTTTGAATGATTATTGCAATTGATGGGCCGTCCGCTTCCGGCAAGGGGACTTTGGCGCGCCGCCTGGCCAGTTACCTGGGGTTTGCTTATCTTGATACCGGATCGCTCTACCGGGCAGTTCCCACATCACAGTTCGAGATCTCGTGGGGCTACGTTGGTATCGGAGTCGCGTTGGGAGTTGGCATTACCGTTGTGGCGTTCCTCGCACCCGGCCGCTCTGCCATTGGATCCTTGGGCGGCCTCGCGGTGGTGAGCCCTAGCCGGGCTCGCTGGGAAGCCGCACGAAAACGGGCCTGGATGGGCGTGTTTCTCATTCTAGCTGGGCTGCTAATCAGTCGTCTGCAAGAGACCGGGATCACAGGCGAACAACTGGCAG
>JADFFP010000085.1 GCA_022568115.1 Pseudomonadota bacterium
CAGGATTTCGAGAAATTGGCAAAAAACCGGCGCAGACCAAAAAGATAGACACGGCCAGGTCCTTGAAAATGTTGTTGTGGGGTGTTGTCAAGAAGGGATCAGGGGTCTTGGCAAATAGCCGGCAATTGATTGACCGAGATCGATTTTTCCTTCGTCAACAAGCTGTATGACCCGGTAATTGGGTTCAGACCCTAATCCATAAAATCCTGAAGTCGGGAGGGCCGGGGAGGGGATATGGGTCAGCCCAATGTATCCAGCTTTTGCTTGACCATTCCGGCCCCTTCAGAACCCGGCCCGATCAGCGCCAAAAGCCGTTGCCAGTAGAGCCGGGCGCTGGCCGGATCACTCCGCTCGGCGGCCGCCTGGCCGAGAAAGAAAAGCGCGGTCAGGTTGTCCGGATCGAGGGTAATCAGGCGCTGCAAGGCTGCCAATGCCTGGTCGTTGATGTGCTGGCCGGTTTGCTCCAGCCAGGTCAAGATCGCCCGGACATAATTCTCCAGCGCGAGGGGGTCATCGGGGCGCGCGCCGGCGACCATTCCAAAGGCCCTGATCCCTTCTTGATAACGCCCCAGCACCATGTAAGACCGCCCGAGGCGTTCCCATCCTTCCAGATCACCCGGGTTGTCTTCAAGCCGGGCGGCGAGCGCCGCCACCATCCCCTCAATCAGGGCCATCTGGTCTTCGGAACTCATCCCCTGCAGCTCTTCAGCCACGGCTTCGGTTTCCTGAAATTGCTTTTCGGCGAGGATTTGGGGAGGGTCCAACCCCAGTTTTGAAGCTCCCTCCCGGATCCGCTGGTCTAACAGCGGCAGCCACGGGGTGTCCGCCGGCGCTTCCTCATAAAGCGCCAGCCAGCGCGAATAGGCGCCTTCAATATCACCCTCCTGGAAGGCATAATCGCCAAGATAAAACTTCGAAATTAATTCTTCCGGGTCGAGCAGCAGTGCAGTTTCAAAGGCCCGCGCCGCGTCAAGGGAAATAAAGCCGTCATTCATTAAGGTCAGCGCCTCGCCGTAGGCGGAATGCAGCCCGGCAATCTCGGGGGCCAGCGGCAGCGCCTGGGCGTAGGCATCGGCCGCTTCCTCGTAGCGCCCCATCATCAGCAGGGAACGGGCAAGGCTGGTCCAATCATCCAGATTTTCGGGGTTTTCCTTGAGGCGGGCCCTGATCCCATCCATCATGTCCTCGACCGAGGGCAGCATGGCGCCGTTCCCGGGCCGGGCGCCAATATCCGGAGGGGTTTGCCCAATTCCCTCCAAAAACGCCGGACCGTCGACAACTTCGGGACTGCCGACCAGGAAATATGTGCCCGCTGAAGCCAGTATAATCAGTGCGCTGAGCGAGCTGATTATTCTAACGTTTTTCTTTTTCGACTCCCTTTTTGCCCGATCCTTCAGCAAGGGAAAAAGCACCAGACCAACCGCTAGAACCAGCATGATCGCGAAAACGAGGCCCAGTTTCATGACCCTCTTTTCCCTTTTTTCGCCGGGCTGGATGAATCCTGGTCCGGGACTGCTTTCAGAACCTTGCGGAAATAATAAAAGATCAAGCCCCCGCCAATAAGAAATATAATTAATGGCCCGAACCACAGCACATATGTGTCGCCCTGAAACGGCGGCCTCAAGAGGACGAAATCCCCGTAGCGGTCGACCACGAAAGTGACGACCTCCTTGTTGCTGTCCCCGGCCACCAGGCGTTCACGGATAATCAGGCGCAAATCCCGGGCCAGCGGGGCGGTCGATTCATCAATACTTTGGTTCTGGCACACCACACAGCGCAGTTGCTGGCTAATATCACGGGCGCGTTCCTCCAGCGCCGGGTCGTCAAGCTGCTCGTCCGGCTCAACCGCCCAGGCCGCGCCCAGTCCGAGAGCCAGCATAAAAAGTCCCCCCAGCATAAGTTTTAAGATCTTGCGGTTCATTTTCGAAGCTCCTCGACCACCGGGAAAATGATCTCGTTCCAGACCTCCGGGGTGATCGGGCCGATATATTTATAGCGGATCCTTCCCTCTTTATCGATGATGAAGGTTTCCGGGGCGCCGGTGACGCCAAAATCAATTGCCACCCGGCCGTCGGCATCATCGCCAATCAGGGTATAGGGATTGCCTTCTTTTTTGAGCCAGGCCGCGCCTTCCCCGGGCGGGTCTTTCCAGTCGATCCCGTAAATCGGAACAATGTTGTTTTTTTTAATTTCCATCAGAATCGGATGCTCAATAATACACGACACACACCACGAACCCCAAATGTTGACCAGCGAGACCTCGCCGTTCAGGTCTTGTGAGGAAAGGCCCTGCTCAAACCCTTCTATCGGCGGCAGGTCAAACTCGGGCGCCGGCTTGTCGATCAGCGTCGAGGGCAGTTTGTGCGGGTCCAGTGTCAGACCGACCGCCAGATAAATCACCACCCCGGCGAATATTGCGATCGGCAGGTAAAAGCCCAGGCGCTTCATGACGCCTTGCTTTCTTTTGCTTTTGAGGAGGGTTTATGTCCGCCGATCATGGCCACCATGCCGCCGATCACCAGCAGGATTGCGCCAAACCACATCCACGGCATCAGCGGGTTTCGGAAAAAGTGAACCGCCAGCTTTCCATCCTCGGCTTGCGGGCCCATGGTCACATAATAATCTCCCCAGAATGTCGAATGAATTCCGGCTTCGGTGGTTTCCATGCCGCGGACCGGATAATAACGTTTTTGGACAACCACGGTTGCCGCCACCTCCGCCCCGTCCAAAATTGTAAAATCCCCCTGCAGCAAATCATAATTCTCTTCACTTCCGAGGAAGGCTTTATCAAGCCTCAGGGTTAAATTCCCGGCATGAAGCTGATCGCCAATATCCATCATGCCGATGGTTTCAACCCGCCAGAAACTGACCCCGGTAATCGCCAGCACAATCACCGCAACCCCCAAGTGGGCGATGGCCATGCCAAGAAACGCACCGGGTAGACGTATTGCACGGCTCAGGATATCCTTTATTGGGCTGCCCTTGAGGCGGATGCGCTTGGCCAGATCGGTCAGGGTTCCCCCGGCAATCCAGGCCGCCAGGACCACGCCACCGATCGCAACCACGCTGTCCGCCCAGAAAAACCAGGCGACAAGGGCGCCGATCACCAGCGCCGAAATCAAGGCAAAACGCAATTCATAAAGAACCTGCTTCAAGCTGCCCTTTTTCCAGGGAAGCCGGATTGCTGCGCCCAGAAGCACCAGCGCCGGGATCATGATCGGCAGGAAAGTGATATTAAAATAGGGCGCGCCGACCGAAATTTTGTTGCCGGTCAGGGCATCGACAAACAGCGGATAAAAGGTGCCGAGAAAAACCGTGAGGCAGGCGCTGATGATAAACAGGTTATTAATCATAATCCCGCTTTCGCGGCTGACCGGCGAAAAGGAACCCAGGGGTTTCAGCTTGGGCGCCCGGTAACCGAATAGCGCCAGCGCCCCGCCGATCGCCAGCGTTAAAAGAACCAGCAGGAAAACCCCGCGGGTTGGATCAACCGCAAAGGCATGGACCGAGGTGAGGATCCCCGAGCGCACCAGAAAGGTGCCGATCAGGCTGAAGGAAAAGGCCAGGATCGCAAGCAGCACAGTCCAGCTCTTCAGGGCTTCCCGCTTTTCCACCACCCGAAGCGAGTGGAACAGCGCAGTGGCGAACAGCCACGGCATGAAGGAGGCGTTTTCCACCGGGTCCCAGAACCACCAGCCGCCCCAGCCCAGTTCGTGATAGGCCCACCACGAGCCTAGCCCGATGCCAAAGGTCAGAAAACACCAGGCCGAGAGCACCCAGGGGCGTATATGCCGCGCCCAGATGCGGTCAATCTTTCCTTCCAACAACCCGGCGGCGGCCAATGAAAAGGCGGTCGAGAGACCGACATAGCCTAAATACAGGAACGGCGGGTGAAACACCAACCCCGGATCCTGCAACAGGGGATTGAGCCCCAGGCCATCAAGCGGCGCCGGGAAAATCCGGGCAAACGGATTGGAGGTAAAAACCAGAAATAAAATAAAGGCGAAACCGATCATGCCCTGGATGCCCAGCGCCCGGATGCGGAGGCCGGCGCGCATTTTGCTGCCCCGGCGCGCCAGGAACGCCCCGAACAGCGCCAATATGAGAACCCACAGCAGCATCGAGCCCTCATGATTTCCCCACACCCCGGCGATTTTATACATCAGCGGCTTGGTGGTGTGGGAGTTTTGCATCACCACGGCGACCGAAAAATCCGAGACCACAAACAAATATGTCAGGACCAGGAAGGAAAAAAAGATAAAACCGAACTGAGCGATCGCGACCCGCTCTGTGAGCCGTACTAACAGGGGATTGTTAGCCCTCAGCCCCCACCAGGGAACCAGCGCCTGGACCAGCGCCAGGACAAGTCCCAGGATCAGTGCAAAATGTCCAATTTCAGCGATCATTTTATTTCAGTCCCGTTCTTTGCGATATTTCCCTTGATGTTTAGAACCGATAGATGGTCGAGATCCCAATGATGTGGACACTGTAACGCGGGCTCTGGTTGCCCAGCCCGATGATGCGCCGCATCGTATCCGGGTCAACCCCGTCCAGCGCCCAATCCGTTACATTCAGATCCTGGAACCAGTAGCGCCCGCGTATCAAAATGTTTTCCGAGAACTGGTAGTCGAACTTGACCTCGACCGCCACCAGTTTGCTCTTCAGATCAGGAATCTGCAGGAAGCCGACCGATGTCCCACCGGTGAAGAAAAACTCGGTGTCGGCATTGGAGTAAGTGAAATCAGCGATGATTTTCAGCTTATCCTTGATTGCCTGCCAGTCGAACCCAACCCCAAAGGTGGTGACCTTGTCGTGGGTGTTGGCGGTCCACAGCCTTGCGGCGAAGTCATCCAGTGGATTCCCCGGCCGGTAGGAGTAGCTGGCCTGATCGTATTCCAGGCTCTCGAACGTTACATAGCCATGATAGCTGATGACATCGTTCGGCACATAGGCAATGTCAAACGTGCCGCTGGCGGCCTTGTTCTCCAACAGCCCAAGGAAGGTTTCATTATAATCATCCTTGGTGTAGTGGCCATAAAGGCCAACCACCACCTTGTCATTGGGCAGCCAGTTGAAGGAACCGTTCATCATGAAGCGTTCACGATCGGCGATGAAGAATTTTCTGACCAACGGGTGGTTTTCAAATTCTTCCTCTTCTTCCTCGATGAACTCATCCGTGTGGCTCAACAGGAACAGGGCATTATGTTCGTAGCCCGAAGCGTTGCGGTCGGCAAAACCAACCCCGAGCCAGCCAAAGGTCTTGGTAGTCGGGGTGAAGCGCAGTTTGGCATCTACCCAGTGTTCCTTGGTTTTGGCAACCTCTGAGTAGGTCCGTTCAAGCTGGTCATAGATATAGGAAACCGCCAGCTTTACATCGCTGGAGAATTTGTACCCGATATCGAACTTGAACTTGTTCTGCTTGCGGTCATAGGGGATATTGAGCCGCGCCTGACTGGAATCCAGGGCGCCCTGATCGAATGAGTCGTTTGGAACGCGGATGAAAACATCAATCGGCGTTTTATTATCCCGGTTCTCGTGCCGGAAGTAGAACCCAAGCGTCAAACGTTTCCCAACCCGTGACCTGAGACCGATATTCGCCATGAACGTATTGATTTCACCCATCAGTGAGGATCTCGGCAACGGAATGTCAGCGACCAGGTTAGGGTTGACCGTGTAGGGAAGAAACAAATCGTTCTGGGTCGAATGGTTGTAAACGATGTTGATCGTACCCCGGGTTTTATCGTCGAACGTATACCCGCCCGAGAAGGTGATGCGGCTGGCCTTGTTGTCCGGCGCCGTTGCCAGAAGGCCAAAGCCGTCCGGGAAGCCTGCGAACGCACTCCATCTGGTGCTGTCAAAGGGGTTCTGGAACATCAGGGTGGGTTTGTTGTTCCTGAAGTTCGAGAGGTTATAGTCCAATGCGAACTGGGCCTTTTTGCCCGTGTACTGCAGTGA
>JADFFP010000086.1 GCA_022568115.1 Pseudomonadota bacterium
TCCTTGAGGCCGCACAGCGCCACGATATCGCCGGTGTGGGCAATTTTGATGTCTTCGCGGTGGTTGGCGTGCATCAGCAGCATGCGGCCGATTTTTTCCTTGCGGCCCTTGACCGAGTTCAAAACCTGATCACCGGTTTTCATGACCCCGGAATAAATCCTGATAAACGTCAGGGTGCCGACAAACGGGTCGGTCATGATCTTGAAGGCGAGACCGGCAAACGGCTCGGCATCATCCGGTTTGCGCTCTTTTGCAGCTTCTCTGTCTGCCTGAGCACCCTTCATCGGCGGCAGATCAAGCGGAGAGGGAAGGAAATCAACAACCGCGTCCAAAAGCGGCTGCACGCCCTTGTTCTTGAAGGCGGAACCGTTCAGGATCGGGACAAAGTCGCCACTGATGGTGCCCTTGCGGATGGCCGCCTTGAGATCTTGTTCGCTCGGTTCCTCGCCTTCCAGGTATTTTTCAAGCAGCACATCATCTTCCTCGACGGCAATTTCCAGCATTTCGGTGCGGGCGGTCTCAACGGCCTCCCTCAGGTCTTCCGGAATGTCGACTAACTCGAACTCGGCGCCCAGGGTTTCATCCTTCCAGATGATCGCCTTCATCTTGATCAGGTCGACAACCCCCTTGTAACCGGCCTCCGCGCCAACCGGCAGCTGGATCACCAGCGCCTTGGCGCCCAGGCGCTCCCGGATCATGCGTACGCAACGTTCGAAATCAGCGCCCACACGATCCATTTTGTTGATAAAACACATGCGCGGCACACCATATCTGTCAGCCTGGTGCCAGACCGTTTCTGACTGCGGCTCGACCCCGGCGACCCCATCAAAAATAGCAACGGCCCCATCCAGAACCCGGAGGGACCGCTCAACCTCAATGGTAAAATCGACATGACCAGGGGTATCAATAATATTGATCCGATGCTTGTTCCAAAAGCACGTGGTGGCGGCAGAGGTAATGGTGATGCCGCGTTCCTGCTCTTGTTCCATCCAGTCCATTGTGGCGGCGCCATCGTGCACCTCGCCGATTTTGTGACTGCGCCCGGTGTAATAGAGGATCCGCTCCGTGGTGGTGGTCTTGCCGGCGTCAATATGGGCCATGATGCCAATATTGCGGTAACGGTCTATGGGGGTTTGACGTAACATTTTTAATTCAGTCCCTGAAATTCCTGCAATTTACCAGCGGTAGTGGGAGAAGGCCTTGTTGGCTTCCGCCATCTTGTGGGTGTCTTCACGTTTCTTGACCGCTGTGCCGCGGTTGTTGGCGGCATCCAGAAGTTCGCCGGAAAGCCTTTCCTGCATGGTCCGCTCTGACCGTTTCCTGGCCATTTCAATGATCCAGCGGATCGCCAGCGCCTGGGCGCGCTCGGTGCGGACTTCAACCGGAATCTGGTAGGTGGCCCCGCCGACCCGCCGGGAGCGCACCTCAATCATCGGTTTGACGTTATCCAGCGCTTCATGAAAAAGCACCAGAGGATCGGTTTTTGCCTTGTTCTGCATTTCCTCCAGCGCCCCATAAACGATGTGTTCGGCGATCGATTTCTTGCCGTCATACATGAGCGAGTTGACAAACTTGGTGATCACCAGGTCGCCAAATTTGGGATCCGGTAAAACCTGACGTTTTTCTGCAGCGTGGCGGCGTGACATCTCAAATCTTCCTTAAATTAGCTTACTTGGGCCGCTTGGTGCCATATTTTGAACGGCCCTGGCGGCGGTTTGCGACCCCTTGAGTATCCAGGACACCCCTGAGGATATGGTAGCGGACGCCCGGCAAATCCTTGACGCGGCCACCGCGGATCAGGACCACACTGTGTTCCTGCAGGTTATGGCCTTCACCAGGAATGTAACTGGTGACTTCAGCCCCGTTGGTCAGGCGCACCCGGGCCACCTTGCGAAGGGCCGAGTTCGGCTTTTTCGGCGTGGTGGTGTAAACACGGATGCACACGCCGCGTTTTTGCGGGCAGTTTTCAAGCGCCGGAACCTTGTTCCTGACCACTGCCCGTTTGCGGGGCTTGCGGATAAGCTGGTTTACCGTTGGCATATCTTTTTCAAACCTTTAAGTCCCTGAAGTCGGCTCTCTGCTTTGCTTTCATACAAAAAGAAGGCGGCCGTTCGGCTCCCTTTAAGGGCTCCTTGAGGCCTGCCGGCTTCCATTAATCTATTACTTTTATACTTGCCCAATCAGCGCAGCGTTTAGCTTATATTCGAGCTACCACCTGCCCCTGGGCGTGGGCGCAATATATTCATGCGCCCCGACCCCGTCAACCTAAAAAATGAGGTGTTGGAAAAATAAAATTTTCGCTGAAAAAACAGTCCGTTAGGCGGGATTTTCCGCCGGCGCTTCGAGTGCTTCTTCAGGCGCCTCGGCCTTGCGCTTGGCAAGGATCTCGGCATCGCGTTTTTTAGCCTCGGCTTCAAGGCGGCGCCAGGCGGCTCCGGTCCCGGCCGGGATCAGGCGGCCGACGATGACGTTTTCCTTCAGGCCCTCCAGCTTATCGACCTTGCCATTGACGGCGGCCTCGGTCAGGACCCGGGTGGTTTCCTGGAAAGACGCCGCGGAAATAAACGACTTGGTCTGCAGGCTGGCCTTGGTAATGCCAAGCAGCACCGGCTTGCCGGAGGCCGGGGTCTTTTTCTCGGCGACAAGAGCGATATTGTGTTGTTCGAACTCTTCGCGCTCGATATTCTCTCCAATCAGGAAACTACTGTCGCCGGAGTTGGTAATCTCAACTTTTTGCAGCATCTGGCGGGCAATCACCTCGATATGCTTATCGTTGATTTTCACCCCTTGGAGGCGGTAAACCTCCTGCACTTCCTGGACCAGGTAGTTGGCCAAAGCTTCAATGCCCATAATATCCAGGATGTCGTGGGGGGCCGGGTTGCCGTCCAGCAGGTACTCGCCCTTCTTGATAAAGTCGCCCTCACGGACCGCGATGTGCTTGCCCTTGAGCACCAGGTATTCGGCCGTATCCCCTTCGCCGTCCTGGGGCCGGACAATGATCCGGCGCTTGTTCTTGTAGTCCTTGCCAAATTCCACAATACCGTCGATCTCAGCGATAATCGCACAATCCTTGGGCCTCCGGGCTTCAAACAGTTCGGCGACGCGCGGCAGACCGCCGGTAATGTCGCGGGTTTTGGAGGCTTCGCGCGGGATACGGGCGATCACGTCACCGGCATGGACCGCCTCGCCGTCTTCCACCGAGAGAATTGCTTCAACCGAGAGGAAGTAGCGGGCTTCGGTCTCGTTGGCCAGCTTGATCACCTTGTCCTTCTTGTCGCGAAGGGTAATCCTGGGCTTGAGTTCGGCCCCCTTGGGTGAGGAGCGCCAGTCAGTCACCACCATCGAGGTAATCCCGGTGGCTTCGTCCATAACTTCCTTGACCGAGATGCCTTCCTCCAGGTCGACTAACCGGACGATCCCGCCCTGCTCGGTGATGATCGGGATGGTATAGGGGTCCCATTCGCAGATCTTGTCACCCTTTTTGATTTTCTTGCCGTCCTCGACCAGCAGTTTGGCGCCATAAAGGATGCTGTGCCTGGCGCGTTCGCGGCCTTCTTGGTCTTCCAGGACCACTTCCAAATTGCGGCTCATGACAATGGTGCGGCCCCGGCTGTCCTTGACCACGTTGGAATGTTTGATCCGGACCACTGAATCGAGGCTGGCCTCGATTGAGGACTGCTCGTTTACGGTAGCAGTCCCGCCGATGTGGAAGGTCCGCATGGTCAGCTGGGTGCCCGGCTCGCCGATCGACTGGGCGGCGATCACGCCAACTGCTTCACCCAGGTTGACGGGTGTGCCGCGGGCCAAGTCACGGCCGTAACACTTGGCGCAGGCCCCACCCTTGGTCTCACAGGTCAGGACCGAACGGATTTTCAACTCTGAAATTCCGGCGGTTTCCAGCTGGTCGACCTCGGCCTCGTTCAGCAGCGTACCGCCCTTGACCAGAACCTTGCCGGAGATCGGGTCCTTGATATCCTCGGCAACCGTCCGGCCCAGGATCCGCTCGGCCAGCGGCTCCAGCACGGTGCCGCCCTCGACCACCTCGCGAACGGTCAACCCGTCCTTGGTGCTGCAGTCTTGTTCGACAATCACACAATCCTGGGCAACATCAACAAGACGCCGGGTCAAATACCCGGAGTTCGCTGTCTTCAGGGCGGTGTCGGCCAGGCCCTTGCGGGCGCCATGGGTCGAGTTGAAATATTCCAGCGCGGTCAAACCTTCCTTGAAGTTGGAAATAATCGGATTTTCAATAATCTCGCCGGACGGTTTGGCCATCAGGCCGCGCATCCCGGCCAGCTGTTTCATCTGGGCCGCTGAACCACGGGCGCCGGAGTGGGCCATCATGTAGATCGAGTTGACCATGCTCTCGCGCCCGGTTTTCGCATCCACTTCGGTGGCTGAGATTTTTTTCATCATTTCGTCCGCGACCCGGTCGGTGCACTGGGCCCAGGCATCAACCACCTTGTTGTATTTTTCCCCCTGGGTGATCAGGCCTTCCTGGTACTGTTCCTCGTATTCGCTGACCTGGCCGCGGGTTTCCTTGACCAGTGCTTCCTTGGCCTCGGGCACGATCATGTCGTCCTTGCCGAACGAAATCCCCGCTTTACAGGCATAGGTGAAACCAAGGTTCATGATGCCGTCGGCGAAAATGCAGGTTTCCTTCTGGCCGCATTGGCGATAGACCATGTGGATTACTTCCGAAATTTCCTTCTTGGTCAACAGCCGGTTGAATGCGGAAAACGGCACCTTGCCGTTCTTGGGCAGCTTGGTAGCCAACAGCATGCGGCCGGGGGTGGTCTCGACCCTCTCAAAGACGGCCTTGCCTTTATCATCAACGGTTTCAAACCGGGTGGTAATCTTGGAATGCAGCGTTACCGCGCCGCCATCCAGCGCCATCTGAATCTCATTCATATCGGCCAGGATCATTCCTTCGCCGGGCTCACCCTTGCGCTCCATCGAAAGATAATAAAGGCCCAGCACAATATCCTGGCTGGGGACGATGATCGGCTTGCCGTTGGAGGGGGAGAGGATGTTGTTGGTCGACATCATCAGCACCCGGGCCTCCAGCTGGGCCTCCACCGAAAGCGGGATGTGAACCGCCATCTGGTCGCCATCAAAGTCAGCGTTGAAAGCGGCGCACACCAGCGGGTGCAGCTGGATCGCCTTGCCTTCGATCAGCACCGGCTCAAACGCCTGGATGCCAAGCCGGTGAAGGGTCGGCGCGCGGTTCAGGAGCACCGGGTGTTCGCGGATCACTTCGTCCAGAATATCCCAGACTTCCTTGCGTTCCTTTTCAACGATGCGCTTGGCCTGCTTGATGGTCGGGGCCATGCCTTTTTTATCAAGCCGGGCGTAAATAAAGGGCTTAAAGAGCTCCAGCGCCATTTTCTTCGGCAAACCGCACTGATGCAGCAGCAGTTCAGGCCCGACCACGATCACCGAACGGCCGGAATAATCGACCCGCTTGCCGAGCAAGTTCTGGCGGAAACGCCCCTGCTTGCCTTTCAGCATGTCGGACAGCGATTTCAAGGGCCGCTTGTTGGTGCCGGTAATGGTGCGGCCGCGCCGGCCATTGTCGAACAGCGCGTCGACCGCCTCCTGCAGCATACGCTTTTCGTTGCGGACAATAATGTCCGGCGCACGCAATTCAATCAGGCGCTTCAAGCGGTTATTCCTATTGATCACACGCCGGTAAAGATCATTCAGGTCAGAGGTGGCGAAGCGGCCGCCATCGAGCGGCACCAGCGGCCGCAGCTCGGGCGGGATGACCGGCACCACCTGCATGATCATCCATTCCGGCCGGTTGCCGGAATGGAGGAACGCCTCGATCACTTTCAGGCGCTTGACGATCTTTTTCGGCTTGAGTTCTGATTTGGTTTCGGCCAGTTCGACCAAAAGCTTTTTGCGCTCACCCTCGAGATCAAGCTCGGTCAAAAGTTTATGGATCGCCTCGG
>JADFFP010000087.1 GCA_022568115.1 Pseudomonadota bacterium
TCCGGCGGCTGGTTCGGCACGCCGGACGATCATTCGCTCGCCAGCGAGAACCTGTATTGCCGGTTTGCGACCGATCACGCGGATGCCCGCCAGATGGATTTGCTTCCGGTAAAGGCCGACTCGATCGTCCCGGAATTGCATCGCAGGGTGCATCGTCGCCACGGCGAGGGCGGCGTGCGTGCCCTGGCCGCATTGTTGGCTCGATTCGATGCAAGCCGGAGCGGGGAGGTGGTGGAAATTCAGCTCAGCGAGGTCGTGGCCGATGCCTTCGGTGCCCTCGGCACCGCCCGCGCGGCCTGGTCGCGGAGGAAAAAGTCCCCCAGATAAAATGTAAAAGCGCCCGACAGAACCAGGAATACCACCATAAACACCAAAGCCACCGGGGTCGCAAAATAGGAAAACAGCTCCCTTTTGAATATCGCCATCCAACCCGCCATCAGGCCGCTTTTTCCGCTGTTGTTGTCAGGGTTCTGAAAACATCCTCCAGCCGTCCCGGATCGACCGAAATTTCCTCAACCGGCCAGCGGCTTTTCGCCAGCTGTTTCTGGATTTCCCCGACCGGCGGTTTATTTCCGGCGGCAAGAATCGCAAGGGTTGCCGATGGCCCCTCCCGGGTAACTTCAACGCCGCTAATCGCTGCCAGTTTTTCCAGTGCTGTGGCCAGTTTTTTGTGGCCTGAGACCGGACCCCTGATCAGGACCGCATTGTAATAGCGTGATTTGGTTTTCAATTCGTGAGGGGTTCCGTCCGCCACAATTTTCCCCTGGTGAATGATGATCGCCCTTGAGCAGATGTTCTCTACTTCTTCCAGGTTATGGGTTGAGATAATTATCACCTTGTTTTTCGACAGGGACTGAATCAGCCCCCTGATTTTATGTTTCTGGTTTGGATCAAGCCCGTCGGCCGGCTCATCCAGGATCAGGATTTCCGGGTCATGCAACAGCGCCTGGGCCAGCCCGAGACGGCTGCGATACCCCTTTGAGAGAGTTTCGACACGCTGGTCCAGCACGGACTCCAGGCCAACGTTTTCAACAACCTGGTCGAACGCTTTTAAAAAGGCCAAGCCTTCAAGGCCCCTGGCCGCGCCAATAAACCCGAGAAACCCCCTCGGAGTCATTTCTTCATACAAGGGCGCCCCTTCGGGCAGATAGCCAATCTTTTTCTGGGCAATTTTGAGATTTTCACTAATGTCATTGCCGTCAATTGTAATTTTGCCGGTGGTCGGCGCCAAGAATCCGGTCAGCAGTTTCATGGTGGTGGTCTTGCCCGCCCCGTTGGGGCCGAGAAAGCCAAGAACCTCTCCCTTTTTCACCGCAAAGGATATTCCATCCACGGCTTTAAGGGCGCCATAGTGTTTGCTGAGATTTTCCGCCTTGATCATGGTGCCTTGGACTTTGCCCTACCGGAGGGTCAGTTTCAATAGGCTAAAGCGGCGGCGGGGTTTCAAGGTTGGCAATTTTGTTGAAAAGCGCTGAAAACTATAAAATCGGGGTAAAGGGGTCTTAGGGCCGGAAGCGCAAAACGACATTTTATCCAGAAAGGTAATACAGCTGTCTCGACACAGGATTTTCCCCGGAGTAAAAACAGACAATCTCTTGGGGTTATTTGCTATTCAAGGGAAAGGCTGAAAACTGAAAGCTGGAATTTGGCTGCCCAGTGATGGCTTGCGGGTTTAGAGGGGGGCTTGGGGGGTATGAAACCCGGAAGACCACCAACTGGGCTTGACGAGGCCAACACGTAAATTGTCTGAAAACTTTGGGGCGGCTTTTGGCCTGAAACATGGCAAAAATGTGGCGCAAGCCATTAATCATAATTATAGGGGAGTTTTATGGGCAGCAGCCTGCAATTTGACGCGAAACTTTTGGAGTACGTTACCAAACACACCCCGCCCGAGCCCGAACTTTTCAGGCGGCTTAGGGAGGAAACGGAAGCCCTTGGCCCGATCAGTGAAATGCAGATCAGCTGGATCCAGGGCAACCTGATGCAATTGCTGGCCAGATTGATCAGGGCCACCCGCTACCTGGAGATCGGGGTTTTTACCGGGTACAGCACCTTGGCGATGGCGACCGCTCTGCCCGACGATGGCAGGATTACTGCCCTGGATATCGATGAAAACTGGACCGCCATGGGAAAACGGTATTGGCGGGAGGCCGGAGTGGACGGGAAAATCGATCTGATCCTGGGGGATGCCTGCACCGCCCTTGAGGAAATGGTGAACAAGGCCGCCCTTCCCCCCTTTGATATGGCCTTTATCGATGCCGACAAACCGAACATGCCCAGGTATTTTGACTATGCGCTCCGGCTGCTCAGGCCCGGGGGTCTGGTTATTGTGGATAACGTCTTGTGGAGCGGGGCGGTCATAGACCCGGCCGCCGGGGATGAAAACACCGCCGCCATACGCGCTTTCAATGAGGCGGTTATGAAGGACCAAAGGGCCTATCTTTCCATGATCCCGGTCGGGGACGGGCTGATGCTGGCCTGCAAAAAATAAAGCCCGCCAGGGATCCCGCGGGCTTTAATCTTAATAGGCCAGGGGTTTTATTTTTCGTCAATGTCTCCAAAACCGTTTATGCTGTATTCGGTCTTTTCGGGATTGCCGTAAACATCGTCATCGCCCATGCCGTCTACATACACTTCAGCATATTCAGTGGCGTAAATCTCGGCATCTCCCATGCCATCCATGGTCAGGCGAACCGATTTGCATTTCAGGCTGCGGGCGTCCAGGTCACCAAGACCATCCAGGGTAAAGACGGCTTTATTGCAGACCCCGTCAATTTCGATGCTCGCCATGCCATCCAGTTCCAACCGGAACTCATCCGCATCGAGATTTCTAATGACAATGTCTCCAAGCCCATCCAATTCTACCTCCTCCAGGCTGGGTAGGGTAATATGAATGGAAATATCGATATCCCTGAAAAGGGTAAAAAAGCCCGATTTGATATCGGTATCAATAAACAAACGGCCACCGCTGACCCGGGTGGTGGTCTCCCTCAGGTAACGTTCCTTATTGGCAGTAATGGTAACGCTTTGCTCTTCCCCGACCTCAATCGTTACATCCATCAGGCCGTCCAGTTCGATCTGGGTAAAAGGTTCAAGGTCGCGCTCTTCGTCATAATCAGCCCAGGCGCTTGAGACCGGAACGACAATTGCGATCAACCCCAAAGCTAATGCTGTCTTTTTCATTTTGTTATCTCCTCGCTACTCTTATATATATTCGATATATATCAATTGGATGTATATTTCAAGGCTTAACTTCAAAAAAAGACCCGCCCGGATTATCAGGCGGGTCAATTGGGCAGATCACTTAATCGCAATCAATAACCTCAAAACTTCCAAGCCCACGAATGCGCGGGCGAACCTTGTCAGGATCTCCACAGATTGTGATATCGCCAACCCCGTTCAGTTCCGCCACAACCGATTCCGACGCCGAAGCATCAACATCACCGGCGCCATTAATGGTAACATCAACATTTTTACATTTAAGATCCTCGGCATCGACATCCCCGGCCCCATTAATCTCTATGGTCACGGCTCCGCAGGCGCCTTCCAGGGTAACGTCTCCCGCCCCATTGATTTCCAGATCAAAATTATCACTATCGATGCCTGTGGCATCGATATCAGCGGCGCCATCGATAAAAATCCCATCCAGATTCCGGACCGTAATTTTAATATCTATATCTATATCATGCCAGCGGCGGCCTTCCTGTGAAATATAGAGCGTACCATCATCAACGCGTGTTTCGACCCGGACGAGATAATCTTCATCTGCGCTAACCTCAACGCTCTGGCTTTTGCCGGCTTTAATAACCACATCCATCGCCCCTTTAATCACGACCCGGTTAAATTCATCCAGATTTCTGGTTTCTGTTTCCTGAGCGCCGTGAGCCAGGCCGGACGCCACCAGCATGGTGGTCCCCATCAGGGCCGCCAAAGCCAATGTTCCTATGCTGCGTTTTATTTTCATGGGTTGGTCTCCGTAAAATTTATTGTTTTATGTTTAGCCTTGTTTTGTTTACCTTAAAGGGAAAATCTTCTTCAGTTAAACATGATACGCCGTTCTTTATTTTACCCTTCGCCCTTGTCAAAATTAAATAAATCATTTTAAAATAAGGCAAATGTCTTACGCAGGTTCTATAATTGCCTTCCCGGCTGCTTTTGAGGATTCAAAAGTGGTTTTTTTTAACCAGAGTGAGCTGACCCAGATTCTCAACACTTACGGCCGCATGGTCAGCGCCGGGCTGCTGAAAGACTATGCCATCAGCGAAAGCCGCGGGCAGGTGGTCTTTTCCTTTTTCAAGGGAACCTCGGAAAGACCTCTTTACCGGGTTGTGAAAAACCCCGCCCACGGGAAAAAGAAAGGACCATTCCTGATTTTAGGCGCCGACGGGACTTTATTAAAAAGGGGAAGCTCCCTGAAAACCCTGTTGAAGTTTTTTGAGCCCAAGATGATCCGCCTGGTCGGGGCTTAAAAAAAACCCGGGGTTGAGCCCGGGTTTTAGAATTCTTATTATAATGTTTAATTTCTGTTGCCAAAGAGCCGCAACAGGAAAAGGAACATGTTTATGAAATCCAGATAAAGATGGAGGGCGCCCATAATCGCCCCCTTTTTCGCCATGGTGCCGTCGCTGTAGGTGTAATACATATTTTTGATTTTCTGGGTGTCATAAGCCGTCAGGCCGGCAAATACCAAAACACCGATTATAGAAATGACGAAATCCATCATAGGTGACACCAAAAACCAGTTCACAACACTGGCAATAATAACACCAATCAATCCCATGAACAGGAACGCACCCCAGCCGCTGATGTCTTTTTTGGTGGTATAGCCCCAAAAGCTCAAAGCGCCGAAGGTGGCAGCGGTGATGAAGAAAATCTTTGCGATGCTCATTCCGACGTACATAAAAAAGATTGAAGATAAAGAAAGGCCCATCACAGCCGCGAACCCCCAGAACATAGCCTGGAGGGTTGCAGGCTTCATTTTATTTTTGCCAAAGCTCATCAGAAGCACGAAAGCCAGCGGCGAAAGTAACGCAACCCAGCCAAGGCCGGTATACCCCACAATATATCCTCCCTGCATTTGATAAAGCAGATTTGTAAGTGTTGACGAACTATAGGTCAAAAGGGCCACAATCCCCGTCAGCATAACGCCGGAGGCCATATAGTTATAGACTTTAAGCATGTGGGCGCGCAGGCCCCGGTCGGCCACGACTCCTTCACGCCGGACTTGCTCCTGCTGAATTTCTTGCTTGTAGCGTTCCGCCATACCGTCACCTCAGGTTTTTCAGGTTAATTTTAAACTCTTTTCTCAAGCTTCCAATATTGCCACAGAGGGGCAACTTTTCAAGGGAAACCGTTAAAATTGCCGCAGGATTTTTGCCGGTTTTTCCCCCAGCGCTTTCCAGGTGTTCAAAAGCCCGAACAAAAGGGTGATTACAAGGCTGCCCAGCACGGTGATGGCGGCGGCCCCGGGGAACAGGGTAAACTCCATTTCCATGACATGGACAATCACCAGGTAACTGGCGATGCCGCCGAAAACCAGCGCCATGACCCCGGTCACCAGGCCCAGCAGCAAATATTCAAAGACAAAGGCCTTCAGGATATCGCGCCTGACGGCGCCCAGGATTTTCATAATGACCGAATCATAAACCCGGAAGCGGTATCCGGCCGCCAGCGCCCCGCTTAACACCAGAATGCCGGCGATGATCGCCAGCGCACCGGTATAATTCACCGCCGCCCTGATCTGCACCAGGATATTGTCAATGCTGGTCAGGATTTCCTTCATCCGGATCGCGGTCACATTCGGAAAAGCATCTGTCATGGCGCGGTGAACCTGATTTTCGGTCCCGTCTTCAGCTTTCATCGAGGCCATAAACGTGTGCGGGGCAGCTTTCAGCGCCCCGGG
>JADFFP010000088.1 GCA_022568115.1 Pseudomonadota bacterium
TCTGTTTCGCTTGGTCTTTCTGTTTAGCTTCCCCGTCAGCCTTGGCCTGCTGCTGTGCGGCTTTTTTGCCGGCCTTTTTTCCCTTGCTTCTGCGCCGGTCGGCTTTGGCGGCCTTGCGCGCTTCCTCGGCGGCCCTGTCGAGGGTGACCGCAACCTTGCCGCCGGCTTTCTCAACCGCGGCGATGGCGGCCGAGCTGGCGGTCGCCACTTCAATCGTGAGCTTGGCTTTCAGCTCCCCCTTGGCGAGAAGTTTTACGTCCTGTTTGGCGGAATGGATGACTCCGGCCTGACAGAGGGCAGCTGCGGTTACCGGTTTCGAAGCATCGAGCTTTTTGTCATCGATCGCCTTTTGGATCCTCCCCAGGTTCGCCAGGGCATAGGTTTTGCGGAAAATGTTGGTAAACCCGCGCTTCGGCAAACGCCGGTGGATCGGCATCTGGCCGCCCTCAAAACCCTTGATGGCGACGCCCGAGCGTGACTTCTGGCCCTTCATGCCGCGGCCGGTGGTCCGGCCCTTGCCGGAACCCGGGCCGCGCCCGACCCGGGTGCGTTCCCTTTTGGCTCCCGGGTTATCTCTTAATTCGTTCAGTTTCATTTTTCTGACCTTAAAATTTCTATTTTAATCTTCAACGCGAACCAGGTGGCTGACCTTCTTGATCATGCCGCGCACCGCCGGGGTGTCTTCCAGTTCCCTGGTTTTGTGCATCTTGTTCAGGCCCAGTCCGATCAGGGTCTGGCGCTGGTCCCTGGGGCGCCTGATCGGGCTGCCGGTCTGGGTTACCTTCAATGTTTTTTTCTCAGCCATATCACTCATTCTTTCACTGAAGACGCCTTGGCTTCTTTTGTTGCTGCTGGTGCCGCGGTTTCTTCTTTTGATTCGGCAGCCTTGGGGGCATCGCCGCGGCGGGCGACGATTTCGGAAACTTTCTTGCCGCGCTTGGCCGCCACCATGCGGGGCGAGGCCTGTTTGGTGAGCGCATCAAAGGTGGCGCGCACCATGTTATAGGGGTTGGACGAGCCCTGCGATTTGGCAACCACATCCTGAACCCCGAGAGTTTCAAAAACAGCCCGCATCGGGCCGCCGGCGATAATTCCGGTGCCCGGTTCGGCTGCCCTCAGCAAAACCTTGCCGGCGCCGTGGCGTCCCTTGACGTCATGATGGAGCGTCCGGCCTTCCCGGAGCGGCACCCGGATCATGTTTTTCTTGGCGGCATCGGTAGCCTTTTTTACAGCTTCCGGAACCTCGCGCGCCTTGCCGTGGCCAAAACCGACCCGGCCGCGCTGGTCGCCAACCACCACCAGGGCGGCAAAGCTGAAACGCCGCCCGCCCTTGACCACCTTGGCGACCCGGTTGATGTGCACAAGGCGATCGACCAGTTCGCTCTGTTCGCTGTTTTTGTGATGAGGATGCGCCATCTTTTTTCCTTATACTTCCGTCTCTTTAAAATTTCAGGCCCGCTTCACGGGCAGCGTCGGCCAGGGCTTTTACCTTGCCGTGGTAGAGGAACCCGCCGCGGTCGAACACGACCGCTTTAACGCCGGCTTTTTTGCCGCGCTCGGCAATCAGCTTGCCGACCGAACTGGCGGCAATCTTGTTGCACCCGGTCTTGCCCTTCAGGGCCTTGTCCAGGGTAGAGGCCGAAGCCAGCGTGGCGCCCTTGGCGTCATCAATAATCTGGGCATAGATGTGCCGCCCTGAGCGATGGATGGAAAGCCGGGGAGCCCCGCCGCCTTTTTTGCTGATCTGGGTTCTGACCCGCCGCCGGCGCTGTTCAAAAAGTTCTTTGGTATTGGCCATGATGCACCTATTTCTTCTTGCCTTCCTTGCGGAAAATGTATTCGCCCTGGTATTTTATGCCTTTGCCCTTGTAGGGTTCGGGCTTGCGGTATTCCCTGATCTGGGCCGTCACCTGGCCGACCTTCTGCTTGTCTATCCCGGAGATGATAATGGTGGTCAGGTCCGGACACTCGATCTTAATTCCTTCGGGGACCGGGAAATCAATCTCGTGGCTGTAGCCCAGCTGCAGGTTCAGATCCTTGCCCTTCATCTGGGCGCGGTAGCCGACCCCCTTGATCTCCAGCCTCTTCTGGTAGCCTTCGGTTACCCCTTCGACCAGGTTGCTGATGTTGGTGCGCTGCATGCCCCACATGGAGCGCGCCAGCTTGCTGTCGTCCTTGGCCTTGACCGTGATCAGGCTGTCCTTGATCTCGACCTCCACCTGGTCGACCAGGGTCAAGCTCAACAACCCTTTCGGGCCTTTGACCGAAAGCTCCGGGCCGGACCGTTCGACCGTCACCCCGCTGGGGATTTCTATCGGTTTTTTTCCAATTCGTGACATTTCTTAACGTCCTTAAATTTAATATCCGCCGCCCATCTTAAAAGACCGTGCAGATAATTTCTCCGCCGACATTGGCTTCACGGGCCTCGGCATCGCTCAGTACGCCCTTGGGCGTCGAGACGATCGAAATTCCGAGACCGTTGTGGATCCTCGGCAGGTCGCGCACCGAGGAGTACACCCTCCGGCCCGGCGATGAAATGCGCGAAATGCTCTGGATCACAGGATCCCCTTCGTAGTATTTCAGCATGATTTTCAGTTCGGCTTTGCCGCTGCCAAGATCGACATACTCAAAACCACGAATATAGCCTTCTCTTTCCAGAACCTCGAGCACACGCTGGCGGTTCCTGGAGGCCGGGGCCGAAACCAGGTCTTTTTTCGCCCTCAGGCCATTCCTGATGCGGGTTAGCATATCCCCGAGCGGGTCAGTCATAGACATCTAAGCGTTCTCCTTTACCAGCTCGACTTGACGACGCCGGGAATTTTACCGGCCAAGGCCAGTTCCCTGAGCGCAATCCGCGACATTTTGAATTTACGGTAATATCCCCGCGGACGGCCGGACAGCTCGCACCGGTGCCGCACCCTTGAAGGCGCGGAATTGCGCGGCAGCTCAGCCAGTTTCAAGCGGGCCATAAACCTTTCTTCCTGGGGAAGCGAGGCATCAGCAGCGATCGCTTTCAAGCGTTCCCTGCGGCCGGCATATTTTTTGCACAGCCGCTCGCGTTTCTTGTTTTTTTCAATGGCGCTTTTTTTAGCCATGTTTTTTCTCCACTCTTAAAAAATTTCTAGCTTCTGAACGGCAACCTAAAGCCGGCCAGAAGGGCCTTCGCCTCTTTGTCGGTGTTGGCGGTGGTGCAAATTACAATGTCCATGCCGCGAATTTCCTCAACCGTGTCATAATCAATCTCGGGAAACACGATCTGTTCTTTCAGGCCCAGCGCGTAGTTGCCTTTTCCGTCGAAACTCTTCGGGCTGACCCCCCTGAAGTCACGGACGCGGGGCAGCGCAATGGTGATCAGCCGATCCAGAAATTCGAACATCAGGTCATTGCGCAAGGTCACTTTCACACCGATTGGCACGCCCTCCCTGAGCTTGAAGTTGGCGATCGACTTCTTGGCCCTGGTGACCACCGCTTTCTGGCCCGCGATCAGGCTTATTTCCTCAACCGCCTTCTGGATTTTCTTTTTATCGGCAACCCCGCCGCCGACCCCCATGTTGAGGACAATCTTCTCCAGCTTCGGCACTTCCATGACGTTCCGGTAGCCGAACTCTTTGGTGAGAGCGGTGATCAGCGACTTCCGGTACTGCTCCTTGAGCCTCGGAATATAGCCATTCTTAGCCATCAATCACCTCCCCGGACCTTTTTGCGATCCTTACTTTTGAGCCGTCTTCCAAAATCTTTATGCCGATGCGGGTCGGCTTGCCATCCTTGGGATCCTCGACCCCAAGGTTCGAAAGGTGGATCGGCAGTTCCTTCTCGACAATCCCGCCGGGACCGGCCTGGCTCGGTTTGGTATGACGCTTGACGACATTTACACCCTGGACCACGGCCTTGTTCCGATCGCGCAGCATCTTCAGGATTTCGCCCCGCCGGCCCTTGTCCTTGCCGGTAAGCACCACCACTTTGTCGCCTTTCTTTAATTTAAACTTCAGGTTCGCCATCACAGCACCTCCGGCGCCAGAGAAATGATTTTCATGTGTTTTTTAGCCCTGAGCTCACGCACAACCGGGCCGAAAATACGGGTGCCGATGGGCTCCATCTGGTTGGTCACCAGCACCGCCGCGTTGTGGTCAAAACGGATCACGGTGCCATCGGCGCGCTGGATATCCTTGGTGGTCCTGACGATCACGGCGCGGTGGATCTCGCCCTTTTTGACCTTGCCGCGCGGGATTGCCTCCTTGATGCTGACAACAATGACGTCACCAACACCGGCGGTCTTTCTTCTGGAGCCCCCAAGCACCTTGATGCACTGCACCCTTTTGGCGCCTGAGTTGTCCGCGACCTCCAAATTTGTTTGCATCTGAATCATTTATTGTTCCTTACAATCTTCCTTGTTGCCCTTAGCTTTTAAGAGACCCTTTCCAAAACAAACCAAGACTTGTTCTTGGAAATCGGGCGGCATTCCTGAATACGGACCTTGTCGCCGGTGTGGTAGGCGTTCTGTTCGTCATGCGCGCTGTATTTCTTCGAGCGCTTGATAATCTTTTGCACCACCGGATGCTTAAAGCGCCGCTCGACCAGAACGGTGACCGTCTTATCGGCCTTGTCGCTGACCACTACACCTGAGAGAACCCGTTTAGGCATGTTCTGAACTCCGTCCTATTTCTACGCTTTTTTGGCGGCCGCCTTGGCCGGCTTTTTAGCGGTTTTGGTTACTTTTTTGGCCGTGGCCTTTTTGGCTGTGGCCTTTTTGGTTGTGGCTTTTTTAGCCGGGGCCTTTTTAGCCGGGGCCTTTTTAGCCGGGGCTTTTTTGGCGGTAGCTTTTTTAACAACAGCTTTTGCTTTCTCCCTGAGCGCGGCTATCTTGCCCTCTTTCTTGGGCTCTTTCCTGGGCTCTTTTTTGGCTTCTTCCCTGGCGGTGGGCCTGGCGGCCTTTTCGGCCAGTTTTCCAGCCATCTTTTGTTCCTTTACAGGCACCGCCACCGTGCCGGTTTGGGCCGCGCCCAAAATGGTCCGGACGCGGGCGATATCGCGGCGTACCGTTTTCACCCGGGCGGTGTTCTCAAGCTGGCCCGAGGCCTGCTGGAAGCGCAGATTGAACTGCTCCTTCTTGAGGTCGACAAGGGTGCCGCCGAGCTCCTCGGACGACTTGGCGCGCATCTCCCGGGCACTCATCGCTCAGCCCTCGCCGATGCGGGCGACAAAACGGGTGCGCATCGGCAGCTTGGCGGCGCCGAGCTCGAAGGCGGCGCGGGACAGATCGGCGGAGACTCCGTCGAGCTCGAAGACGATGCGGCCGGGCTTGACCCGGGCCATCCAGAACTCGGGCGAGCCCTTGCCCTTGCCCATGCGCACCTCGGCCGGCTCGGTGCTCACCGGGACATCGGGGAAGATACGGATCCACATGCGTCCGTCTCTTCGGACGTACCGTGTCATAGCCCTTCGGGCAGCCTCTATTTGTCTGGCCGTAAGCCACGCTCTCCCAACAGCCTTGAGGCCATAATCGCCGAAGCTGACGGTGCTCCCGGTAACCGCGATACCCTTGCGCCGGCCTCTCTGTTTGTTTCGATACTTGACTCTGCTCGGCTGCAGCACTGGGTCACCCCCCTAGTGGCTGTGATTCATCCGCCACGGCGACGTGATCCGCCATGGCCTCGTCCGCTTTCACGGTAACCTCAATGGGTTGTATGTCGTCGACCTGCTGCGTCGAGTCGGTCTTCGGCGCCTGGAAGATTTCCCCCTTTGTAGATCCAGACTTTGACGCCGATCCGGCCGAAATCTGTTGCGGCCTCGGCGATACCAAAGTCGATGTCCGCCCTAAGCGTGTGTAACGGGACTCTGCCCTGCATCGACTTTTCGGTTCGCGCGATGTCCGCGCCTCCCAATCTGCCCGATATGATTA
>JADFFP010000089.1 GCA_022568115.1 Pseudomonadota bacterium
GGCCGAAGCGTATCCCGCGGCGCGGGCGGTTTTTGAGGAAGTTGACAGCGTTCTTGGCCAAAACCTCTCAAAGTTGATGTTTGAGGGACCGGCGGAAGAATTGATCCTGACCGAAAATTCACAGCCGGCGTTGCTGGCGGTCAGCATTGCAATTATCCGGACCCTGGAAGCCAAGGGATTTATGCTGCCCGACCTGGCGGATTATGTCGCCGGACATTCATTGGGCGAATATTCGGCCCTGACCGCCGCCGGCAGCCTGACCTTGAGCGACGCCGCGACCTTGCTGAAAAAACGCGGCCAGGCGATGCAGCGTGCGGTTCCGGTCGGCGAGGGGGCGATGGCGGCCCTGCTGGGGCTTGATTTCGAGGTTGCCAGGGAAGTCGCCGAGGAAGCCGCCGAGGGTCAGGTTTGCACCCCCGCCAACGACAACGCCCCGGGCCAGGTGGTGGTCTCCGGTCATAAGGGAGCGGTGATAAGGGCGATCGAGATCGCCAAGGAAAAGGGCGCAAGACGGGGCCTGTTGCTGCCTGTCAGCGCGCCCTTTCATTGTCCCCTGATGGAACAGGCCGCGGAAGAAATGGGCAAAGCGCTGGCGGTTGTGGATCTGCGGGCGCCCGCCATGCCGGTCATTTCCAACGTAACCGCCTGCCCGGTTAGCGATGTCGAGGAAATCCGCCACCTGCTGGTCCAGCAGATCACCGGGGTTGTGCGCTGGCGGGAATCGATCCTGAGGCTTTCAGAAATCGGAGTTATCCAGCTGGTGGAATGCGGGGCCGGCAAGGTTCTTTCAGGCCTGGGCAGGCGCATCGACCCCTCGCTGGGGGTTACCAATATCGAATCTCCAGATGACATGGACTATTTTATAAATAACCATATTTAAGTTTAGGAAAGAATTATAAATGTTTGATTTAAAAGACAAAAAAGCACTTGTAACAGGCACTACCGGGGCTCTGGGGGAAGCGATCGCCAGGGCTCTGGTAAAGAACGGCGCGAGCGTAGCCATTTCCGGCACCCGGATTGAACGGCTCAAGGGCCTGGCGGAACAAATAGGCGCCATCGCGATCCCCGCAAATCTTTCTTCGATGGAAGATGTTGACCGTCTGGCGGCTGAGGCGCAGCAAAGGTTAGGCGGGCTGGATATCCTGGTCAACAACGCCGGGATCACCCGTGACAGCCTGCTTGTCAGGATGTCTGAGCAGGACTGGCAAGATGTCCTGAAAGTTAACCTGGAAGCTGCTTTCAGGCTCTCCAAGGCGTGCTTGAGGGGGATGATGAAAGCGCGTTTCGGGCGCATTATCTCGATCACCAGCATCATCGCCATTACCGGCAATCCGGGACAGGCCAATTATGCCGCCTCGAAAGCCGGGTTAATCGGCTTTTCCAAATCGCTGGCTCAGGAAGTGGCGAGCCGGGGGATCACGGTAAACTGCATTGCGCCGGGTTTTATTGAAAGCCCGATGACCGATGGCTTGAGCGACGACCAAAAGGCCAAACTGATGGCCCAAATTCCGCTTGGGCGGATGGGAACGCCTGACGAAATTGCCGCCGGCGTCCTTTATCTGGCATCGGACGAGGCTTCCTATATCACCGGTCAGACGCTCCATATCAACGGCGGTATGGCTATGATCTAGGGCCTGGACCGGGGTACCGACGAGGGCTGTGCCGCAGAAAACATTGGTAATTGAGTTCAGACCCTAAGCGGTGTTATAAGACGTTTTGAGGTCAATGCCCGGGGGCGCTAAAAAAAACCATTCGACTGCTTGGCAAACCAATATAAACTGTGCTAGGAACGCGGCGAAATTCGAATTTCCTGAGGGGCGGGATTTAACACAGAAACAAGGACGAGGATTAACAGATGAGTGATATTGCAGCTAGCGTTAAGAAAATTGTCGTGGAACACCTCGGTGTCGACGAAGACAAAGTCACCGAAAGCGCCAGTTTTATTGACGATTTGGGGGCCGACAGCCTGGATACGGTTGAGCTGGTGATGGCGTTTGAAGAGGAATTCGGTATCGAAATTCCGGATGATGCGGCAGAAAAAATCCAGACCGTTAAAGACGCCATCGAATTTATTAAATCGGCCTCTTAACAGCCGGTTTCTGTTTTTTTATCACAGGCAGCCAGCTATCGGGCGGGCTGTCTGTTTGATTTGGAGTTAATATGCTCTAAGACAATTTGTTTTTTGAAAAGCCGCAAAAGTCGCCTATATAGAACATCTTGGAAGAGGACCGCAAGCTATGAGACGTGTCGTTGTCACTGGAATGGGAATGGTCACACCACTGGCCTCGGGGGTTGAAGAGTCCTGGAAGCGCCTGATCGCAGGGGAATCGGGTCTTGGCCCCTTCACCCGCTTTGACGCCACCGGAATATCCTGCCAGGTGATTGGCGAGGTTCCTTTTGGCGACGGCAAGAACGGCACTTTCAATCCCGATGACTGGATGACCCCGAAAGAACAGCGCCGGGTCGGCTTTTTTATCCAGCTCGGGATGGCGGCGGCGGCGATGGCGGTGGAAGATGCCGGCATCGGGGACCTTTCGGAGGAAGAAAAGGTCCGCACCGGGGTCGCAATCGGCGCCGGGGTCGGCGGTCTGCCAGGGATCGAGGCGGCTTCGATTACGCTTCACGAACAAGGCCCGCGGCGCGTCAGCCCTCATTTTATTCCCAGCTGCCTGATCAACCTGGTGGCCGGCAATGTTTCAATCAAATATGGCTTCAAGGGCCCCAACCACGCCACCGTGACGGCCTGTTCTTCAGGCGCGCATGCGATTGGCGACGCCGCCCGCATGATCGCCCTGGATGATGCCGAGATCATGCTCGCGGGCGGGGCCGAAAGCGCGATCTGCGGGGTTGCTGTCGCCGGGTTCAGCCAGGCCCGGGCGCTCAGCACCCACTATAATGATACGCCCAAGCGGGCTTCCCGCCCGTGGGACAAGGGCCGTGACGGGTTTGTCATGGGCGAGGGGGCCGGCATTTTAATCCTCGAAGAGCTGGAACACGCCCAAGCCCGCGGGGCGAATATTTACGCCGAAGTGGTCGGCTATGGCATGTCGGGCGACGGCTATCACGTTACCGCGCCAGCCCCCGATGGCGGCGGCGCCTACCGGGCGATGGAGGCGGCCCTGAAGCGCGCCGGCCTGAACCCGGCGGATATTGATTATATCAATGCTCATGGAACCTCGACGCCATTGGGCGATGAGATCGAATTTGCCGCGGTCAAGCGCCTGTTCGGCGAAGCCGCGGGCAAGCTTTCCATGTCCTCGACCAAATCCTCGATCGGGCATTTGCTGGGCGCCGCGGGGGCGGTGGAGTCGATCTTTTCGATCCTCGCCATGAACAATAATATCGCCCCGCCGACGCTCAACCTGGAAGACCTCGACGACGATTGCACCGGCATCGACCTGGTGCCCCTGAAAGCCCGGGAACGGGAAATCAAGACGGTGCTCTCCAACTCGTTCGGCTTTGGCGGCACCAATGCCTCTCTGATCTTCAAGGAGTTCGCCGAATAAGGCGCTTTTTCTTTCATTTCAGCGGCGCCCGGGGCTATACTTACCTTTGATGGCCAGCCTTAAGAAAATTCGCAAACCAGCCGTCTGGATGATCCTGCCGTCGGTGGCGTTGGCGGTCTTTCTGGCCCTGACCCTGAGCGATTTTTATTTCTTCTACCGCGCCGGCCCGGCGGCGGATGACCGGACCGTCATTATCCCCAGCGGGGCGACCCTGAAATCGGTCGCCGCGCTTTTGGAGCGCCACGGGGTGCTGGAGGTAAAGGCGGCATTTTACTGGACCGCGCGGCTGTCCGGGGCGGCCGGGGATTTGCAGGCTGGCGAGTTCCTGATCCCGGCCGGGACCAGCCAGTCCGGGATTTTGAATATCCTGCTGACGGGAAAAACCGTCCTGCACAAAATTACTTTCCCGGAAGGGCTGACCAGCGCTCAGGTGGCCGCTTTGCTGCTTGGGGAAGAGAAGCTGACCGGTGAGATTAAAGAGCTTCCGGGGGAGGGGACGTTGCTGCCCGAGACCTATCTTTTCGAGCGCGGCGACAGCCGCCCGGATATTCTCCGCCGCATGGCCGAAAACCGCGACAGATTGCTTGAGGATTTGTGGGCCAATTACGATTTTTCGCTGCCTTTCATGAGCATCGAGGAAGCGGTTATCCTGGCCTCGATGGTCGAAGAGGAAACCGGCATTGCTGAAGAACGTACGCTGATCGCCGCGGTGTTTCTGAACCGGCTTAAGCGGGGCATGCGCCTGCAGTCGGACCCGACGGTGATTTACGGACTGACCGGCGGCGTGCCGCTGGGCCGCCCGATCCTTCTGTCGGAGTTGGAACAGGACACTCCCTACAACACCTATATCCACACCGGCCTGCCGCCCGGGCCAATCGCCAATCCCGGCCGGGCCGCGCTGGAAGCGGTTTTTAATCCGGCCAATTCGGATGCGCTTTATTTTGTCGCCGACGGTTCGGGCGGCCATGTCTTTGCCGATACCCTGGATCAGCACAACAAAAACGTTCGAAAATGGCGCAGGTTCCAAAGAGAAGATTCCAGCAATTAGTCAGATGCCCGACACCGCTATCGATTTTCGATATAGGTTGTTCCCCGATCTTTGCCCGTCTATTACTGCACCTATGTAGTCCCGCTACATAGGTAAGAAATCGCGGTCCGAAAAATATCATAGAGCACTCTGTCATTCCCGACTTCTTTTTTGTCACCCCCGCCTCCGTGTGCCTCCTAAACAAAAACAAAAATCCGGATACCCGCTCAAGCGGCGGGTATGACGCTTGGGTGTTTTCGCACCCCTCAGTTGGAAATTTCACACCCTATGTCGGTTTTCGACATAGGTGTTCTTTCTTATTTTTTAAAAAATCCAAAACCTACATTCTAACTGTCATGCCCGCGGAGGCGGGCATCCGGTCATGGTTTCGTAGCTTAGGCGGCTGATGAAAAACCTCATTAGGCTCGCCGGATACCGGCCTACGCCGGTATGACCTTTCTTTGTAATTTAAGCCCGGCCGCGCATGGTGATGCGGCCAAGGATTTTAAGCGCCAGGCTGATGGGCAGGATGGTCATGGTCTTGATTAATGCCGCCATCGGCAGCGGAAAGGAAATTCGCGCCTGGTTTTTCGCCAAGCCCCGGATAATGATAGCGGCCGCCTTATCGACCTCCATAAAGAACGGCATCGAATATTCGTTCCTATCGGTAATCCGGCTCCGCACCCAGCCCGGGCAGATGACGTTGATCTCGATCCCCTTACCCTGGTAAACCGCCCGCAGCGCCTCGCCGTAAGCCCGAACCGCGTTTTTGCTGGCGGAATAGATCGGAGAGCCGGGCAGGCCGATACAGCCGGCCAGGGATGAGACGATCGCGATCTGGCCGCAGCGGCGCCCTTCAAAAATCTCCAGCGCCGGGTGGATGGTGTTGAAAACCCCGAAGACATTGACGGTGATGGTGAACTTGGCGGCCTGATCGAGGGATTTGAAATCGCCCGCCTGGACCCCGACCCCGGCATTGGCGATCACCAGATCCAGCGGGGCGATTTTGTCCACTTCGCGGATAAAGGTTTCCATCGCCTTCTGGCCGGTGACATCCAGAACTTTGGCGATCACCCTGGCGCCCTTGGCCTGGAGCGCCCCCTTGACCGCCTCGAGGCGCTTCTTGTTGCGCCCGGTAATCGCCAGGGTGATGCCCGGGGCCGCGTACTGTTTGGCCACTTCCTCGCCAATTCCGCTGGAGGCGCCGGTGATCAGGATATTTTTCGGGTTTTTCATTAGGGCCTGAACTCAATTGCCGAGTGGAGCTGTGTTGGTTCTGAAAAAGCTGTAAAACAGGAGAAAAACACAGGCGATATGGGGTATCGGCGCGTATTTTCGACGCATTTTACGGCTTTTTCAGGCCA
>JADFFP010000090.1 GCA_022568115.1 Pseudomonadota bacterium
AGACCGATCGCGTTAAGCTTGTCGCACAAGTCGCCAAGACCGGCATTCACCTGCAGGTGGTCCTTGAGCCATGACAGCGTGAACTTCATCGGCTTAACCCCCTGGCGATGGTCGGAATGTCAAGCGCCCGGAAGCCATAGTGCCTCAGCCAGCGGAGGTCGGACTCAAAGAACGGACGCAAATCGGGCATGCCGTATTTCAGCATCGCCAACCGGTCGAGCCCGCAGCCAAAAGCAAACCCCTGGTATTTTTCCGGGTCCAGATTGCAGTATTCCAGGACCTTGGGGTGGAGCATGCCGCAGCCGATGATCTCGAGCCAATCGTTGCCGGCGCCGATCTTGACCTGGCCTTTGGATAAATCACAGCCGACATCAACTTCGGCCGAGGGCTCGGTAAAGGGAAAATAGGACGGCCGGAAACGCATTTTCACGTCATCAACCTCAAAAAAGGCCTTTACGAACGCCTCAATCGTCCCTTTCAGGTGGCCCATGGTGGTAAATTCGTCAATCACCAGACCCTCGATCTGGTGGAACATCGGGGTATGGGTGGCATCCGAATCGGAGCGGAAGGTGCGGCCCGGGGCGATGATCCTGATTGGCGGCTTTTGACTCATCATGGTGCGGATCTGCACCGGCGAGGTATGGGTGCGGAGCAGCTTGCGCTCGCTCCCCTGATCCGCCTTCATGTAAAAGGTGTCGTGCATTTGCCGCGCCGGATGCTCGGGCGGGATATTGAGCGCGGTAAAATTATGGAAATCATCCTCGATATGCGGCCCTTCGGCGATTTTGAAATCCATCGCCGCGAAAATTTCCATCATTTCTTCCAGAACTTGGGTGAGCGGGTGGATGCGCCCTTCCGGCTCAGGCTCGACCGGCAATGTGACATCGAATTTGTCTTCCGCCAGCTGGGCGTTGAGGGCCCTGGCCTCAAGCTCTTCCCGCTTGGCGTTCAAATCGGAATTGATGTCGCCTTTCAGTTGGTTGAGGGCGCCGCCGAAGGTCTTTTTCTCCTCAGCGCTTAAATGACCCAACTCTTTCAGAAGCGCTGTAACCCGGCCCTTTTTCCCCAAAGCGGAGAGGCGAATATCCTCGAGGGTGGAAAGAGTTTTTGCCCCCTTGATCTCGGCCAGGATTGCGCTTTTCAGTTTGTTCAGGTCTTGCATGTTTTGATGTCCCCTCGGGCCCCGGCTAACACTAAAACAAAAGGGGCTCTTGAATGGAAGCCCCTTTAGCTGTCTTTATCGAATTTAAATGTTTTTAAAAGGCTTTAAGCGGATTCCTTTGCAACGGCATTCTTGGCCTGGTCGGCCAGCGTTTTAAATGCGCTTTCATTGTTGACGGCCAATTCCGCCAGGACCTTGCGGTCAATCTCAATATTGGCCAGCTTCAGGCCATGAATAAATTTCCCGTAGGTCAGGCCATACTGTCTGGCCCCGGCGTTGATGCGCTGGATCCAGAGCGCCCGGAAATTGCGCTTTTTATTGCGGCGGTCGCGGTATGCGTACTGCCCGGCTTTTTCCACCGCCTGCATGGCGATGCGGATGGTATTTTTCCGGCGTCCCCGGTAGCCCTTGGCCTTTTTCAGAACTTTTTTGTGTCTGGCGTGGCTGGTGACGCCTCTTTTAATGTGTGCCATGATCTGTGCTCCTGTGATGCTAAGCGTAGGGAATAAATTTTTTGACGATTTTGGCGTCGGAAGCACAGAGTGTCGTGGTTCCGCGCTTGTTCCTGATCTGCTTGTTGGAGCGTTTGATCATGCCGTGCTGCTTGCCGGATTGCGAAGCGCGTACTTTACCGGAAGCGGTTAGACGAAAGCGCTTCTTGGCGCCTGCCTTGGTCTTCAATTTGGGCATTTTGCAATCCTCTTCTTTAATTTTTATTGGATGCTTTTAGGCTCCCTCGGCATGCCCGTTACGCCGGAACGCCCCAATTCGATGCGGTTTATACAAAGGGATGCCCCGAAACGCAAGGCTTTCTTTGCACTTTGTGCCCGCGACCGCCCGCTCACGAATATTCTATTTCCGGGTGACTGAATATTGCTTTAAAATAAACTAAAGACAAAAGGTGGACTTCGAACAGTGAAAATTAAAAGCATACGGTTTCTGTTAATTTCATTGCTCTTGATTTGCGCTTATCCGTTGGGGCTTTTGGCCGAGCCGGCGATGTGGCGGGTCGAGGGAGATGAAAGCACGCTATATCTTTTCGGCACCTTTCACCGTCTGCCCGAGGAGGTGGACTGGCTCAGCCCGGAACGCCAGGAGGTGCTCAGGAATTCAAGCACCCTGGTTCTGGAAGCCATCAAATCCCAAACCGGAGAAGACATAAAAACTTTCCTTTCGCAAAACCTCGGCATCGCTATTTCCAGAATACCGCTGAATCTCAAACTGGAACAGGACACCTACAACCTCCTCAAGGAACAAATGGAAGCTTACGGCGTGTCCGAGGCTACCTTTAACCGGTACCAGCCCTGGTACGCCTCTACCCTGTTAACCCGCTTGGGCGGTGAAGAAGTGGGCTTTTACAGCGAATTCGGGGTGGAATCAGTTCTCCAGGCCCGGGCTGAAAAAACCGGAAAAAGGCTGATTGCGCTTGAAACTCCGGCCCAGCAGCTGCTGTTTTTTGCCGACCTGCCGAATGAGACCCAGGTTGAGATGTTGCAGCAGACGATTTTGGCGTGGGGCGAGTTTGAAGAGATTTACCGGATTATGTTCGAAGCCTGGATCGCCGGAGACATTGAAACCACCGAACAGCTGGTGCTTGAACCTTTAAAGGCCAACCCGCCGATGTACCAGGTGTTGATAAAAAACCGCAATACCGCCTGGCTGGAGCCGCTGGAGGATTTGTTAAGCCAAAAGGGCGTGCATTTTGTTGCGGTCGGCACTGGCCATCTGGTCGGGCCGGACAGTCTTGTTAAACTGTTTGAGGAAAAAGGATACCGGGTGGTGCGCCAGTAGCTTAGAGGTTAATATGCTCTACTTTGAGACAAACACCATGGTCATTTGCCGGCCTTCCATTTTAGGCTCCAGTTCGACCTTGGAAATCTCGGAAACATCTTTCCTGATCCTGTTCAGCACTTCCAGGCCCAGTTCCTTGTGGGCCATTTCCCGGCCCCGGAAACGGATCGTGCATTTGACCTTGTCGCCGGCCTCGATGAAGCGGTGAAAAGCCTTCAGCTTGACATCATAATCGTGAACATCAATCCCCGGGCGCATCTTGATCTCTTTGACGTGCTGGATTTTCTGTTTTTTGCGCGCGGCATTGGCTTTTTTCTGGGCCTCGAACTTGAACTTGCCAAAATCAAGGATTTTGCAGACCGGAGGGTCAACGTTGGGGGATACCTCAACCAGATCCAAACCCGCCTCTTTCGCCATGATGAGGGCTTCTTCGGTATTTACGATTCCGTGATTTTCTCCATTTTGATCGATGAGCCTGATCTGCTCATTGGTAATCAGGTCATTGGCACGCGGCCCTTTTTTAACCGGGGCTCTGAAAGGTTGTCTGGCGATGAATAAGTCTCCTGGGTCTGGTTTATGTTATCGGCTCAAAAAAATGCCCGCAGGCGGCATGCACTTTATCGCCCTTACATTGAAAAATAAAGAGGTTCCTTGCATCAGGAGGGAATCCTGGCCTCTTTTACCAAGGCCCCGACCGCTTCTTTAAGGGGAAGGATTTCCTGATTTTGCGATCCCAGCCGCCGGATGCTGACGGTGCCTTCTTTAGCCTCGCGTTTGCCGACGACAAACATCACCGGCACTTTTACAAGCGAATGTTCGCGCACCTTGTAATTAATCTTTTCGTTGCGGATATCCAGTTCGGCCCGGATCCCGGCCTCTCTAAGGGCGGCATGGGCCTCTTTGGCATAATCATCACCATCGGAGGTGATAGTGGCGATCACCACTTGAATTGGCGCCAGCCACAGCGGCAGGCGTCCGGCGTAATGTTCAATCAAAATCCCGACGAAACGTTCCAATGAGCCGAACAGGGCGCGGTGCAGCATCACCGGGCGGTGCTTGTTGCCGTCCTCACCGATGTAGTAAATATCAAACCTCTCAGGCAGGTTCAGGTCCATCTGCAGGGTGCCGCACTGCCAGTCCCGCCCGATCGCATCGCGCAGCACAAAATCAATCTTGGGTCCGTAAAACGCCCCTTCACCGGGATTGTAAACATAATCGCGCCCGGTCGCCTCGAGCGCTTCCTTGAGCGCCTTTTCCGATTTGTCCCACACCTCGTCAGAGCCGATGCGCCGCTCCGGCCGGTCTGAAAATTTGAGCGCCACGTCCGCAAATCCAAAGTCCTTGTAAATATCGAGGATCAGCTCGGTAACCTTGATACACTCATCCTTCATTTGCTCCAAAGTGCAGTAGATATGGGCGTCGTCCTGGGTAAAGGCGCGCACCCGCATCAGGCCGTGAAGGGCGCCGGAGGGTTCAAACCTGTGAACCTTGCCAAACTCGGCTACCCGCATCGGCAGGTCGCGATAGGATTTCAGGCCCTGGGCGTAGACCAGCACTCCGCCGGGACAGTTCATAGGCTTCAGGGCATATTCACGGCCATCGGGGGTGCTGGTATAGAACATGTTCTCGCCGAATTTTTCCACGTGGCCCGAGGTCACCCACAATTCCCGGTCGAGGATATCAGGCGTGGAAATTTCCACGTATCCGGCATCGTCCTGGCGCTTGCGCATATATTCAATCAGCTTCAGGAACAGGGTCCAGCCCTTGGGATGCCAGAAAACCGCGCCGGGGGATTCCTCCTGGAAATGAAACAGGTCCATCTCACGGCCAAGTTTGCGGTGGTCGCGCTTTTCCGCTTCCTCCAGCATGTGGAGGTAGGCGCCCAGTTCTTTTTTGTCGCGCCAGCAGGTGCCGTAAATGCGGGTCAGCATTTCATTCCCTGAATCGCCGCGCCAATAGGCCCCGGCAACTTTCATCAGCTTGAAAGCGGTGCCAAGTTTTCCGGTGGAGGGCAGATGCGGGCCGCGGCACAAATCGATAAAATCCCCCTGGCGGTAAAGGCTGACTTCCTCACCCTCGGGCAGGTCGGAGATGATCTCGGCCTTGTAAGCTTCGCCCTGGTCCTTGAAAAACTTGATCGCTTTGTCACGATCCCAGACCTCGCGCCGGATGGTCTCATCGCGTTTTACGATCTCGCGCATCCGCTCCTCAATTTTTGGAAGATCGTCCTTGGTAAAAGGCTCGGCTCGCGCGAAATCATAATAAAAGCCGTTTTCGATCACCGGGCCAATGGTGATCTGGGTTTTGGGCCATAATTCCTTGACCGCCTCGGCCATGACGTGCGCGCAATCGTGGCGCAGCAGCTCCAGGCCCTGTTCATCCTTGGCGGTGATGATCGAAACCGCGGCGTCCTTCTCAAGGGGGCTGTAAATATCCTTCAATTCACCATCGACAGTCATGGCCAGCGCCGCTTTGGCCAGGCCGGGGCCGATCGAGGCCGCCAGCTGCTCGCCGGTGATCGCCGCATCGAAGACTTTTACACTTCCGTCAGGGAGGGTGATTTTGACCTTTTGGGACGCCATTTTGCTTCTTTCATGTGGTCTTTCCTAAACTCGGGAAGTATAGGCGAAACCGCACCCTGTCAAGCCAGGGAGGGCCGCTCCCGGGCGAATTTGTTTATTCCCCGGTTGCGGACAGGTTAAAGCCCCATTACACCTGTGCCCAGACCCAAAAATACCAGAGCATCCATGCCCCACCCAGAACCCTCATTGCTAGAAACCGGCCACGGGCAAAAGCTCGCTTATTGCAAAAGCGAGGGCGGTCCCGTCACGGTTATTTTTCTGGGCGGGATGATGTCCGACAAGCAGGGCGCCAAGGCGGTCTTCCTTGAGGGG
>JADFFP010000091.1 GCA_022568115.1 Pseudomonadota bacterium
AGCGCACCGCTGAAAATCAGCACATAAATCAGCGAGGTGGCCAGGTCGGCGACCCGGGGCCGTCCCGAATGGCCGAGCGCGGCGCGGGTCATGACGGCGACCGTCATCAGGCCGACCGCGCCAGCGGTCAGGGCATGGAGCGCGCTGGCGTACGGGACATCGGCGGGAAAGAAAATCGAGCCGGCCAGCAGCAGCAGCGCCACCGGCACCCAGGCGTAGCCGATATGGAGCACCAGCACCAACGGCTCGGAGAAGGTCTTGGCCCCCTTCCAGCGGAACAGCCGGAAGATGAGCAAAACTCCCGCCAGCGCCATCAGATAAGCGGTCCCCTGCCCGTCCGGAAAGGCCACCCACGAGCCGAACGCCAAAACGGTCGCCAGCACCGAGGCCTTGTCGAAGGCCGACAGCTGCGCCGGCAGGCCGCCAAAGCCCATTTGCTTCATCCAGTTGCGGGTAAAGCTGGGGACAATCCGCCCGCCGATCAATGTGATTAAAGTGCCGGCCACCGCCAGCCCGAGCCGCTGCCCCAGCCCGGCCGGCAGATCGTAAAAAAACTCGCCCCAAAAAAGAATATTGGCCAGCGCCATCAGGCTGATCAGGACGCACACCGGGGCGTTGCGCCAGTTTTTGCCAACCATCACCTCGCGCCAGGCGACCAGCGCCACCACCACCAGAAACGCGCAGTCGACCGCCGCCGCCAATTCAGGCTGCCCGGGCAGCAACCACAGCGCCATGCGCCCGCTAAGCCACAACAGCACCAATCCCAACAACGGCGCCCCCATGATCGGTAGCCGCCCGGTCCAGTTGGGGATCGCGGTCAGCAAAAAGCCGGTCAGGACCGCCGCCAGATAACCGAAGATCATCTCATGGGCGTGCCAGAGCGGCGCCGGGACGCTCAGGTCGGGAAACGGCCGGGCGCTGTAAAGCCACAGCCAGAGAGGCATGGCGAACGCCGCCCACAGCCCGGCCATGAAAAAGAACGGCCGGAAGCCGTGGCTGAGGATCGCCGGGCTCCTGTAGGCGCGGCGCTTGTCGCCAGGTGTTTGTTTATCCGCCATGGGGCGATGCTAGCCAGTTCTCAAGGGAATTCAAAGCGGCTTTCCCTCATTCAAGCAGGTTGCCTCTTCTTTAAATAAAGCACCAGGTAGTAAGTGGCGAGCGCCGCCAACAGGTGCTTCAGGGAATGGCCGCTGATAATCTTGCCGGTAAGATCCCAGATCTGCCAATCGAGGCCTTCGGCAAGTTTGGCCAGCCCGTAAAACACCAGAATCAGAATAAGATAGCGGGCGCCTTGATAGCGCGGCGGGAACCACAACAGCATCAAGACAATCGCGACTATCGGGAAAAACTGAACCAGTGCGTAAAGTCTCAGGTCGCCGGTCAAGGAGGTACTGTTTTCGGTAAACATCCAGAACAGCACACTCAGTATCCCGATGAACAGCAGCACCGGCAAAAGGGTTATCCCGGCGCGGAGATTGATCCGCTCGGAAATGATAATCGCCAAAATCGCCATAAACCCGATCGTCATCGGCAGGCGGTCGGCGGCCAGGGTGGACATTTCGGGAGCCCAGTGGAACCACCCGGAGCCGAGGCCGACCAGAAAAATGCCCGCAAAAGCAATGTAGAAGGCGGTGGTCTCGGATTTGTCGATAAATTTGGTTTTGTCATTTCTGTGGGCGTGGGTGTAGCTAAAGCCGAGATATCCAACCAGAAAATAGGGAAGGTTCGAGAGCACATTAAAGGCGTTGCTGATGCCAAGCCACGGGCACTTGTCGGCAAAATCAAAATAACCGGTATCCTGCGGGATTGCCGGCAGGCCTAAAAAAACCAGCAGAAAAACCAGCCCGAACAGCCACAACAGGGCCTGAACCCGAAGGTCGCTCGTTGCGCCGGATTGATTTTTCGTCATCCCCTGCCCCCTTAATAATGTTTATAAACCCCCAAGAAGGAATAATACCATAAAGTGCAATTTTTTCCAGAAAAATCCCAAAGATTGCAGACCCGGGTAGTTTGTTGCGGCCTTATTTAGGAGGAAGCCCTCCGGCGAAGCCGAGACCCAGCCGCACGTAGCGCTCAAGTTCGCGGTCGTCCTCGAAGCCCTCGGGATCGACCATCACCAGGCCCCGCATCGGCTTGCCGGTGATATCAAACGGGCGGACGAAGGGATCCGCGAGCAGCGGGTTATTTTTATCCCTGGCGGTGCGCAAGATCAGCGCCTCCCGCCAGACGCCCAGCGCCATATTGCCGTTGAGCATCCACACCAGCCCGCCGAACATCTTTTTCTCCTCGACGCCGGGGTCAAGGCCGATCAGTTCGGCGACGCGCTCGGCCAGGCCCGGGTCATAGGGCATGCTTATTTCCCTTCCATCAGCCAGCCATCGAGGCGTTCCAGGATTTCCGGATTGGGCAGGTCTTCGCGGGCCAACATCAGGAACCCGAAATTATCCGCCAAAACCTCTTCGGTTTGTGATTTTAATCTTGTTCTAGTCTTCCCCCTCTTCGCCCGGCGCCGGGAAGCCGCGGTCGCGCATCAGCGCCTCCATTTCGGCGTCACGGCCGCGGAACAGCCGGTAGGCCTCGGCCGGGTCGATGGAATTGCGCGGGGCGAACAGGTACTTGACCAGGCGGGCGGCAACCTCTGGGTCGTAAAAACCGCCCGGCGCTTCGGCGAACGCCTCGGCCGCATCCGAGGTCAGGACATCGGCCCACAGATAGCCGTAGTAGCCGGCTGAATAGCCCTCGCCGGAGAAGATGTGCTGGAACTGGGTCGAACGGTGGCGCATCGGCAATTGGGCCGGCATGTTCAGCTCAGCCAGTTTTGCCGCTTCGAACGCCTGGACCTCGAGACCCGCCGGATCCATTGTGTGATAGGCCATATCCATTAGCGCCGAGGCCAGGTATTCGGTGGTTGTAAAGCCCCGGTTGAAGGTCGCCGCGGCCTTGATTTTCACCACCAGGTCGGCCGGGATCGGCGCGCCGGTTTGATAGTGCACCAGGTAATTGTCGATCACCCGGCCGGTCACCAGCCAGCGCTCGAGAAGTTGCGACTGGAACTCGGTATAATCGCGCACTCCGCCGTTGAGGGTCGGATAAGCGACCGCGGATGAGTAATAATGAAGGGCATGGCCAAACTCATGGAAAAATGTCAGGGCATCATCCCAGGAGACCAGCACCGGCTCGCCCTCCGCCCCCTTGACGAAGTTCGAATTGTTGGATCCCAGCACCGTCACCTTGCCGTCGAAGCTTTCATAGCTGCGGTAGGTGGTGGCCCAGGCGCCGGAGCGCTTGCCGGGCCGGGCGAACGGGTCGAGATACCACAGCCCGATATGATCGCCGCTGGTCTTATCGGTTACCTCCCAGACTTTTACATCCTCGTGGAAGACCGGGACCGAGCCCTCCGGGACGGCGGTGAATTTGAAGTTGAACAGCTCGCCGGCGACCATGAACATGGCCTCGCGCAGTTTATCCAGCTGCAGGTACTGTTTGACCTGATCGGAATCGAGATCGTATTTGTCCTTGCGCACCTTTTCCGCATAATAGCGGTAATCCCAGGGTTCAATGGTGATCCCGGCGCCCGCGGCATCGGCGATCGCCTGCATGTCGGCCACTTCCTCCGCGACCCGGGCGATCGCCGCCGGCCACACCGCTTCCATTAAAGCATAAGCGTTCTCGGGCGTTTTCGCCATGCGGTTTTCGAGCCGCCACTGGGCATAGTTGTCATAGCCAAGCAAGGCCACGCGCTCATCCCGGAGCTGCATAATCTCGGCGATGATGGCGTTGTTGTCATACTGATCGCCGTTGTTGCCTCTGGAATAATAGGTGCGCCAGACCTGTTCGCGCAGATCGCGCTGATCGGAATAGGTCAGGAACGGGTCCATCGAGGAGCGGGAATTGGTGATCGCGTATTGGCCCTCGTGTCCGCGGTCAGCCGCAGCCGCGGCGGCGCCCTGGATGAACGAGGGCGGCAGGCCCGAAAGCTGGTCTTCGTTGAGATAAGTGACATAGCCTTCCTCATCGGCCAGCACGTTGTTGGAAAACTGGGTGTGGATTTCAGCCAGGCGCTGGTTAATCTCGGCGTAGCGCTGCTTGGCCTCCCCCTCGAGGGTCGCCCCATTCCTGGCAAAGCCGTCATAATTCAGCCATACCAGGCGCTGCTGGGCGGGGTTGAGGGTTTGATATTCGCCGCTTTCGTACACGGTGCGGATGCGCGCGAAAAGCGCCTCGTTCTGGGTGATTTTTGAGGAGAACGCGGACAGTTTCGGGGCCATTTCACGCTGGATTTCCCGGAACTCCGGGGTCGACAGATTTGAAGCCCACAGGCCGTAGTACGGGAACACCCGGCTCAAATCACGGCCGCTGCGCTCGAGCGCGACAATGGTGTTCTCAAAGGTCGCCGGCTCGGGGTTATTCGCGATCAGGTCAATCTCGGCCAGGTTCTTGGCCATCCCCGCTTCCAGGGCGGATTTAATGTCGCTTAAGTCCATTTTATCGAACGCCGGGACGCCGCTATAGGGCCCGTGCCATTCGGCCAGCAGCGCGTTGCTGGCGAATTCATCGCCATACTCGGCGGCGATTACGGCGCTGGCTTGATCGCTGAAGTCGGTTCTGACCCCGGCCGGCTCGGAACAGGCCGCAACCATAGTCAGGGCCGCCACGCTGACGGTCATCAAAAATCTGTTTTTCATGGGAAGGTGTCCTTTTTAGGTGATGGGTTGTCGGTCTCGCTATCGCGCGTCGTTATGGAAAGAAACTACTCATCGCAACAGACAAGAGTCAAGGGTGGGAAGGTCAGGTTTTTGTGAGGAAATTTTGTTTTGGGTTTGGGGGGCAGGATTTTATGCGGGGGGTTTTTCAAAATAGAGACAAAGCGCTCCAAAAGGGCTAGGGTCTGGATATCGGGGCGCCTCGATTGATCACGCGCCCCCGGGAGAACCCAAGGCTTTGCCGGCGCCAACCATAAGAGATTTCAGCCCATTTGAAGAGCGCTTTCATGCGCTGAGCCATAGTCTGGCCGCAATAGTGGCTGTGATCGGTTTTTTTCTGCTGCTGACCAAGGCCAGCCAGCGCGGCAGTTTGCCAGCCATGATCGCGGTCAGCATTTATGGCGTCTCTATGGTCTCGGTGTTTCTGACCTCGGCCATTTATCACATGAGCGGCGACAGCCCGCGCCGGGGGCTTTTCAAACTGCTCGACCACATCGCATCGAACTCCCGCAGGCCTGAATCAGTTTCCACGCTCGCGTTTTCGGCGATGAGGCCGGTGAGGCCGTTGTGGACTTCGATCACCCGCACGATCTCCTCCCGGCGCGTATCCACCACCGCCACCGCGGAGGGGAGAGCGCCCAGCCGGTCGGTGTCCCGGCGGTAGTAGGAAATCCACAGGTAGCGGCCCCCGTGGGTTTCCGCGAATTCCACCGGCTTGCCCGAAAAGCGGTTGGGATGTTCAAGCTCGCCGCCCGCGGGAAAGGCCGCCCAGGCTGCACCGGCTTCCGTGCCGGCGAACAGCCCGGCCTCGCCCTCGCCGAAGCGGTGGAGAATCACCTTGCGCCGCACCAGGCGCTGGGCGTCGTAGACGAGGGTCGAGAAACCCTCCAGGGCGTTCACGTAAGCCCGGGCGCCGTCCCCGGTCAGGTGCACCGACTTGGGGGAGAAGACGTAGCGGTCGAAGACGTCCGCGGGGTGCGCGGGGTCGGGGTCGTAGTGCTGAAACCGGGCGATCAGCTCCAGGGCGAGCCTCCCATGGCCGCCGGGGCCAGGCCCTTCGACCCGGGTGCCGATGGGCACCCGCACCAGCGGCTCGACCTTGCCCTCCAGTTGCTCCCGGGCCCGTTGCAGATACTCGG
>JADFFP010000092.1 GCA_022568115.1 Pseudomonadota bacterium
GGTTCCTGGCGCCGCGGGCCCTTTGGCCCCGGTGATGTGTGCGCGGGTTTTGGGTGTCTGGCTTGGGTCTTGGGAGTGTCCTTAACGCGGGGTTTTTTTCGCTCATCTTTTAGCCCGCCTTTCAGCGGGGTGACGCCTTCAACCTCCTTGGCCCAGAGATCGTTTTCTTTTTTATTGCCGCCGGTCATCGTTCAAGGGGTAACCCCGTTGGGCAGCAACAGGGTGAAGGCGCCCTGGTTGTTCATGTGGCCGGCGATCACTTCGGCCCTTTCGCCAAAGCCGTAGAAAATATCAGCACGCAACTCGCCCTTGATCACCCCGCCGGTGTCCTGAGCAATAAAAAGGCGCCGGAAGCGAATCGGGTCGCCCGTGGGGTTATCAGGATCGGGGGCTGATCCTGAAATCCAAACCGGCAGGCCGAGCGGGATGTATGCTGGATCAACAGCGATTGAGCGTTCCGCGGTCAGGGCCGCCCCGGCGCTGCCGAAGGGTCCGTCGCCCTCTTCAAGCAGACGGAAAAAAACGTACGAGGCGTTTTTATTCAGGATATATTCCAGCTTGCCGGGATTTTGCTCCAGCCATTTTTTAATGCTCTGGAGAGAGACCTGGTCTTTTTCCATATAGCCCTCAGCCACCAGTACGCGGCCGGCCAAGGTGTTGGCGTGGCCGTTTTTCCCGGCATAGCCAATGCCGATAAATGTGCCGTCAGGAAGCCGCGCCCGGCCGGAGCCCTGGATCTGAATATTGTACGCGCTGAATGGGTCCTTGACCCAAAGAATCTCAAGGCCGCGGCCCTCAAGGGCGCCGTCCAGAATTTCCTCGCGGGTATAGTAGGGGATAACTTTGCGCCCTTCCAGCCGGCCGACAAAGGTTGTGCCCTTGAGGTTTTCACGAAATTTTCCAAGATCGACCGTTATCTGGTCACCGGGATTGCCATGCAACGGCACTGGATAATCAGGGTGGGGTGTCAGGCTGGCTTCCAGCAATGGTTCGTAATACCCGGTCAGCCGGCCTTTGCTTTTCCAGCCGACCCTGAGCCGGTAAGGGGTGAAATTATTCTCAAAAAAAGTCCGCGCCGCCTGGTTGCTTTTTGAAAACCGGTCCTTGCCCGCCTCCGCCAGCACACAAACGCCGGCAAAAGCATTATGGTATTCACTTGCTTCAAAATATTCCGGAACCGGGGAAGAAGACTTGCTGGTCAGCGTGGCACAGCTTTTCAGAAACGCCTCAAATGCTCTACTTGGCCCATCTTCGGCCCAGCCCTCCAGATCAGAAAAGCGTGTCTCACGAAAGGACAGTCTTGCTTCACCGCTGGCGAGCCACAGGGCGCCAACGATGGGCAGGGCGACAAACAATAACAATAGAGCAAAGGGAAAGAGCAGCCTGCGCATCTGGCTTACCCGGCCTGGGTGGCCACCAGGGTCCAGTTCGGATTCTTGTCCTTCAGGTTACGCGCAAAGGTCCAGATGTCAGTAACATTGATGGTGTCGGTCACGTCACCCTCAATCAGGCGGCCCGCCTTGTCTTTCAGGACCGCAACAATCTCACTGGAAAAACGGACGGTTACCTCGGCGCGCGGGCCCATAAGGTTGACGTCATCAATTCTGACGTCGGAAAGTTCCACCAGCCGGTTTTCAGCGGTCTCGCCGCGGGCGTTCCGCTCGGTAATAGCTGTCTTGAACTGGGCTGCTACTTCCTTGTCAAGGAACGGTTCCATCTCTTCCATATCCCCAGCCCAGAACCCCTTGAGGGTCAGCTCGTAAGCACGTTTGGCGCCATCCAGAAAGCGTTTGAGATCGTTTCCGCCGATCGGTTTGAAGATGCGTTTCAGAAGCGCCCGATCCGCCCCGGACAATCCCTTGACGGCGCTTTCTTCCCTAGACCCCATGGCAAGAGGTCCGGCAAAGTCAGCTTCTCCCTCGCCCTGAGAGGCGGTTTTGTGCTGGTTTTGGTTTTTTGGCACGGGGTGAGAGGCTGGTTGGTCATCCGGGCGCTGGCCCAGGACGCTTTTTAAGCGCAACGCTATGAAACCGGCGATCAAAGCCAGAATAATGATCTGAATTATTTCCATGCCATTGTCCATTTACTTTTTACTTTCCGTGCCCATTTGTGTATGTGACCTGTAAGGCTTTCGAGAGCTACCTTGGTATATATTGCCTGATGGAGATAAGAACAAGCATGCCGCTGTTATTTTTATTCTTTCTGTTCCTGGCAGTTTACGCTGAATTGTCGGTAATAATCAACATCGGCGCAGAAATTGGAACCTTCGGGGTCATTGCCGCGATGGTGCTGACCGCCGCTGCTGGCCTAATGCTGGTGCGTATCCAGGGTTTTGACGTTTACCGCCGGATGGCCGAAGCGATGAGCCGGGGGGAGGCTCCGGTGGATGAAATGCTGCACGGGGTTTTGCTGTTTTTAAGCGGCTTTTTACTGATCATTCCGGGTTTTATAACCGATGGGATCGGGGCGCTGCTTCTGATTCCGCTTGTCCGGGGCCAGATCATTTCCCATGGCCTTTTGAAAAACGCTCCCGGATTTTACGCAAAAAGCCGGGGAGATCATTCCCAAGCGACAATCATTGAAGGGGAATTCAAAAAAAAGACCAAAGAAGAGTCAGGCCGGCCGAGGCTCGAAGGTGAGAAAAAAGATTAGAATTTTTGAGGCAAATCAAAGATTAAAACCTTTTTCTTGTGTCTTATCTTAAGACATGCTAGCCAATCGCCCGAGTTTTGGGCCAAAACCACTTATGAAAATCACTAGCTAGAAAGCAAGGTAAATAAAATGGCTGAAAAGGAAAAAAAAGTACCCGAAAGCGCGGCCGCGGCAGGTGATGCCACTGATGCTCCCAGGGCAACCATTGTAAACCAGTACATCAAGGATCTTTCGTTCGAGAACCCCAACGCCTATGATGTTTTCAAGGTTTTCGCTGGGACGACCCCGAAAATTGATGTTGCAATAGACATAAACGGCATCAAAAAAGCCGATGAAGCCTATGAAGTCGATTTGAAGTTTACCATCACCACCAAGCAAGACGACATCAGCGCATTCGTTATTGAACTGGTTTATTCCGGTCTTTTCGCGGTTAAAAACATGACCGACGAAAGTGTTCAGCCGTTCCTGCATATCCAGGCACCGTTTATACTGTTCCCGTTCGCCCGCAGAGTTATTGCCGATATCACGCGAGATGGCGGCTATCCTCCGCTGATGCTGGATCCGATCGATTTTGCATCACTTTACCAGCAACGCCTGGCGGCAGAAGCCGACCAAGGTGTGGGGAACGCTTAAATGCTATTTAAGCCAGAGCGGCTCTTTTAAGGTTGAAATAAATTTTCCATGGGCCTCCAGCTCTTCCCTGGATAGGGGAAAGGATCTGGGGGCCCGTGCTTTTTTTTGTGATGTAACCATGGCGCTAGTTTTTTGCTGAACCAGTTCCAGTCCCGCTTGTTTTCCGCCCTTTAGTTCGAGATAGACCGCCGCCAGGATTTCCGAATCCACCAGCGCTCCGTGTTTGGTGCGGTTGGAATTGTCTACGCCCAAGCGCTTGCACAATGCATCCAGATTGTTGGGGGAGCCGGGAAAACGGCCGCGGGCAAGCTGCAATGTATCCACGGTCCTGGACATGGGAATTTCCTGATGGCCGACATTTTTCAGCTCCCAGTTTATGAAGCGCATGTCAAATTCTGCATTGTGGGCAACCAGTGGCGCTTCCCCGATAAAGTCCAAAAATTCCTGAAAAATTTCTCTGAAAACCGGGTGGTCCTTTAAAAATTCTTCCGTCAGGCCATGAACCTTTGTCGCTTCTGCCGGAATATCCCGTTCAGGATTGAGATATTTATGAAACACATTCCCGGTTGGCACCAGATTAACCAGTTCGACACAGCCAATTTCAATAATCCGGTGGCCCTGGGAAGGATCCAGACCAGTGGTTTCAGTATCAAGTATAATCTCTCGCATGGAATTTCAGAGTAATCGTCATGGCTGGAATTATCCACTTCTTTTTGGCTGTTTCTTCAGGTGTTTGACCAGCGCCCCAACCTCTCTTTTGGTTTGTTCCAGACTGGTTCCGGTTGAGAGAATAAAATCCGCCCGGCTTCTTTTTTCCTGATCCGGAAGCTGCCGTCCTAAAATCATGGTCAGCCTCTCCCCGGTTATATTCGGGCGCTGCAAAGCGCGTTTTTTTTGCATTTCTTCCGGAGCGCTCACCACTGCTGTGCCGTTACAAACTTCTGCGGCTCCAGTTTCAAACAAAAGCGGAATATCCAAAACAATTAACGGAGCTTTTTTCTTTCTGTGATGCTCGATAAACCGATGCATATGTTTCATGACAATCGGGTGGATCATGTTTTCCAGTTGCCGGAGTTTTTTCTCATTCTCAAGGACTAGATCAGCCAAACGTGCGCGATTTATATCCTTTCCATTAAACGCCTTTGCGAAAGGGCCTTGCAGCAGCCTTTTCAAGTAAGCGCTTTCCCTGAGCAGGGTCCTAACCTCCTCATCAGCATCGAAAACCGGGAGGCCGCAATCCCGGAACATCCCAAGCACCGTGGACTTTCCCATTGCAATGGACCCTGTCAATCCAAGAATGTACATTTCATCTTTCCCTCAGATTTCCTGTTGTTTCAGCATATCATAAATTTTATTGTCGTAATCCGGCCGAACTCCAAACCAAGCTTCAAACGCTGGTATCGCTTGGTAAATTAACATTCCAAGCCCATCTATGGTCTTCAGGCCGGCTTTTCTGGCGGCCTTTAAAAATTCTGTTTCCGGTGGATTGTAGATCAAATCATAAACAATGGAATCCTGTTCCAGGGTATTGAAATCAAATTGCAGGGCCCCCGCTCCCAAAAGATCCGAAGATGTTGCGTTGACCAAAAGGGAAAGCTTCCCCCTGAAGGTATTTATTCCGCTCCAGGAGATGCCCCGGAGGATTGGGTTGGAAAAAAAATTTACCAGCCCCCTTAAATGGCTTTCGGTCCGCCCGGCAACGATGATTTCCTTTATGTTCCTATCCTGCTGGAGATTTTCGATCCTGGCTTGCAGCTGCGGATATTCCGAAGTAATCAGGGCGGTGCGGCCCAGATCACCGAGTAAATTCAGCGTCACATTTTCGGCGTTTGCCAATTGATTTCGCTCCGTCTCATAGGAAATCCCGAGAGTTTGCCAGAGGACCAAAGCCAGCATGACAGCTTCCAGAACAAAAATGGTTATGGCAATGCGGTATTTTAAAGATATCGTGTTCATTGTTTCACACTTATTTTTTTATTAATACTTCGGATCACGTCATAATCAGAATCGACCACTGGCAAAAAGGGTTTTTCCCCCGAACCCAACAACGCGTTGGCCGCAGCCGAAAAGGGAATTTCCAGCAGTTTCTTTTTGATTAAATCCCGGGTATTTTCTGGCACCCTGGAATGCGCCACAAACAAAGGAGAGGAGATTCGTTCGCTTTCAGCCAAAACCCGAAACCTGGTTGCCATCTTTGCTTCAAAAACCTGCAAAGGTCCGGGCGCCACCCCGCAGGCATCAACGTCTCCGATCAGAAGGAGATGCAAAGCGGAATCATGCCCTTTCATATGCTTAAATTCTATCTCTTCCTCAAGGTTGAGTCCTGCTTCCAAAAGGGTCAGTTTAGTGAGATAACTGACGGCTGCGACTGCCGGAGGTAGAGCAACCGTTTTTTCAGTTAAGTCAGAAACAGTCCGCAATGGGCTTTCCCGACGCACGACAATTACTGCTGAAAGGGAGTCGCTGCGTGCGACTAAAGGTATG
>JADFFP010000093.1 GCA_022568115.1 Pseudomonadota bacterium
CTATCTGCCCGCCAAGGCCCGCATCGAGGTCAAGGACGGGCAGAAGATCCCGGCCGGTCACATGCTCGCTCGACAGCCTCGCGCCGCCGGCGGCTCGCAGGACATCGTCGGAGGCCTCCCACGCGTCACCGAGATCTTCGAGGCCCGCAAGCCCAAGGATCCGTCCGTCATGGCCGAGATCTCAGGCGTCGTCGAGATCCATTCCGACAAGCGCAAGGGCAAGATGACCATCCGCATCATCTCCGACGCCGCCATCGAGAAAGACCACCATGTCGCCACCGACAAGCAGATCCTCGTTCACACCGGCGACTTTGTTTCCGCCGGAGACGCTCTCACCGAGGGACCGCAGGTCCCGCACGACATCCTGCGCATCAAGGGCGAGGAAGCTCTCTGGGCCTACATGCTCGACGAGGTGCAGAACGTCTACCGCGCCCAGGGCGTCACCATCAACGACAAGCACATCGAGTTGATCCTCTCGCAGATGCTGCGAAAGGTTCGCGTCGAGTCCACCGGCGACAGCGACTTCCTCCCGCACGAGGTCGTCGATAAGTTCCACTTCCGCAGCAAGAACGCGGCCATCGCCAGCATGGTCACGGTCGTCGACGCCGGCGGCACCGATCTTCGCGTCGGCGAACTCGTCTCCAAGGACGCCGTCAAGGAGGCCAACGCCCGCGCCGAAGCCGACGGCAAGGAATCTGCCAAGACCAAGAAGGCCAAGCCCGCCGCCGAAGGAGCCCATCCCACCGATCCAGCTCCAGCGGGGGTTTTTCTTCGCCGCTTCAGCCAGTTTTTTTACTGAATTAATCGGGCTCATGCCGCCTCTGCGGCCGATCGTCAGCTCCGCCATCAGAACCGGTACGCCAATGAACAGAACAAAGGCAATATAAATCAGAACAAACGCGCTGCCGCCATATTCACCGGCCATATACGGAAAGCGCCAGATATTTCCCAAACCGACCGCGCTGCCCACCGCGGCAAAAATAAAGGCCATGCGTGATGACCATTGTTCGTGTGGACCTGATGCCATTTTGTCTTTCCCCCCAAAGAATTATTTTAAGGGGAACACTTTAACGGCAAAAGTTGGGCCGTCAACCGGCTTTCTCCTCACTATTTTGCCAACGGGGAAAACCGCCCTTTCAGGACCTCGTAGGCGAACGTCAGGCGCTGAAATTTCTGGTCCGCCTCCTGGTCCCCCTTGTTCAGATCGGGATGGTATTTTTTCACCAGCTTGCGGTACTGGCTTTTTATCTCCGCCAGGGTCGCCGGCGGCTCCAGTTTCAACTCTTCCAGGGCATCGCGCTCGACTTTTGAAAAGCCGTGTTGGTCTACCTTGCCACCCCAGCTCCAGACATCGGCCTTGGCGTAACTGCCCGATTTTTGCCGCTCAGCCTTGGCGTAGGCCTTGGCATCTTCGTCCTTCATGCCCTCGAAAAAATTCCAGTTCTTGTTGTATTCCGCAACATGGCCGGTGCAGAACCACCATTTTTCATCCGTGTGCGGGGATTTCGGGGCCGGGTGCTCGCCTTTTTTATCGCAGCCCTGGTAATCACAAAGCCTGATCTGGGCAGTGTCGCGGTTGGTGCGGTATTCACTCCACCTCGGGAAGCCCCAGTGTTTTTTCAATCCGGCCATGAGCTTTGATTACGCTGCGTTCGGCGCAGCGGCAAGAACCTCTTTGTCCACGTAATCCTCAAACTCGACAAAGTTTTCTATAAACCGGTCCACCAGCATTTTGGCTTTTTGGTCGTACGCTTCCTGGTCGGCCCAGGTCCCGCGGGGGTTCAGAATCCCGGATGGAACTCCGGAAACTTCGGTCGGTACCTCAAGCCCGAAATTTTGGTCGGTTCGCATTGGCGCCCGCAGCAGCGAGCCATCCAGCGCCGCGCGCAAAAGGGCGCGGGTGACCTTGATCGGCATGCGCTCGCCAACCCCGTATTCACCGCCGGTCCAGCCGGTGTTGACCAGCCAGCAGCTGACCTTTCCTTGGGCGATTCTTTTCCGCAACAGATTGCCGTAAACGCTCGGGTGCCGGGGCATGAAGGGGGCGCCAAAACAGGTCGAGAAGGTTGCCTGCGGTTCCTTGATTCCGATCTCGGTACCGGCCACTTTTGCCGTGTAGCCGGAGAGGAAATGATACATCGCCTGCTCCGGCGTCAATCTGGCGATCGGCGGCAGGACCCCGAACGCGTCAGCGGTCAGCATAAAAATGTTTTTCGGCAGGGCGCCGCGGTTTTCTTTTGAGGTATTGGGAATAGAGGAAATGGGATAGGCGGCGCGGGTATTTTCGGCCAGCGCGGCATTGTCCAGGTCGAGCTCGCGGGTCTCCGGATCCATCACGACATTTTCCAGAATGGTCCCGAACATGCGTGTGGTGGCGTAAATTTCAGGCTCGGCTTCTTCCGAGAGCCGGATCATCTTGGCATAACATCCGCCCTCGAAATTAAAAATATACTGGTCGGACCAGCCGTGTTCGTCATCACCGATCAAAGTGCGCTCGGGGTCGGCGGAAAGGGTCGTTTTGCCGGTGCCCGACAGGCCAAAGAAAATAGCAACATCGCCCCCGGACCCGATATTGGCGGAACAGTGCATCGGCATAACCCCGGTCTCGGGCAGCAGGAAGTTCAGGATACTGAAGACCGATTTCTTGATCTCCCCGGCATAAGCGGTGCCGCCGATCAGGACCAAGCGTTTTTCAAAATCTATCGTCACCACGGTTCCCGAATTGGTCCCATCAAGCTTGGGGTCGGCCTTGAATGATGGAGCATGGAAGATGGTAAATTGGGGTTTAAAATTCTGGCGCTCCCGGGCGGTTCCCTCGATCAGCATGGTCTTGGCGAACAGGCTGTGCCAGGCGGTCTCGGTTATAATCCGGACCGATAAGCGGTATTTTTCATCCGATCCGCCCCACAGGTCCTGGACAAAGACGTCCTTGCCCTCGAAATGTTTGAGCATTTTTTTGTGCAGGCCATCGAATTTGTCCTGGGCAATCGGGCGGTTGACCTTGCCCCACCAGACGGTCTCTTTGGAAGCGGCGTTTTCAACGATGAATTTATCGTTGGCGGAACGCCCGGTATGTTTTCCGGTGGTGATGACCAATGGGCCATCCTTGGCGATCAGCCCCTCGCGGCGGTGGATAGCCTCTTCATAAAGGTGGGCCGCCCCCAAATTCCAGTACTGGTCCCTGACGCCCTCCAGGCCTTGTTGGTCAATTCCGAAGCTGCTTTTGTTAATGCCCTGACCGCTCACAATCCTGTCTCCTGCATCCTTGAAAATTTCTTAAGCGCCCATTTCCCGGCGTGGGTTTCCCTTAAAAAAATCAAAAGAGTATAACAGCCCGCCGGTGAAGGTTACACCCTTTATAATGATTACGTGTTTTTGCGCGCTCTTGGTATGTTAAAGTCCCACGCGTTTCAAGATAAAACAAAGCGGGTTGTAAAATTTTTAACATTCCAAAAACCACCGAGTTATAAACTGATACTGTGTGCGTGGCGGATTTGATGTAAATGGCGGATTTGGTGTAAGAGGAGAAAAGGAATCGGATTTTGCGCGGGGCCAGCTTATTTTCGCCGCAATTGTTGGAACAATGAGGCAAAGCTTGACAATCACATGACTAAAAAGAGGTAGCTTTATGAGTGTTACGATCGCCCTGGTGGATGACGACAGGAACATCCTGACTTCGGTTACGATTGCTCTTGAGGCGGAGGGCTTTCGGGTGCGCACCTATCTGGAGGGCGCCACCGCCCTGAAGGCGCTTTCGGAAAAACCTGCTGACCTAGCCGTTCTCGATATCAAGATGCCGCGCATGGATGGCATGGAACTGTTGCGGCGGTTGCGCCAGACCACCGACATGCCAGTGATTTTCCTGACCTCCAAGGATGAGGAAATCGATGAAATGCTGGGCCTCAAGATGGGAGCTGATGACTATATCGGCAAGCCCTTTTCCCAGCGCTTGCTGATCGAGCGCATCCGGGCGGTGCTGCGGCGCGTCGCGGCGGCCAAAACCGCCCCCAGTCCAAAAGATCAGGAACCGGTCCTGGTCCGTGGCCGCCTGTCACTGGACCCGATGCGCCATATTGTCACCTGGGCCGGCGACAACGTCATTCTGACGGTAACTGAATTCCTTATCCTGCAGGCGCTGGCGACCTACCCCGGTCATGTCAAAAGCCGGGACCAGCTGATGGATGCCGCCTATTCCGATGATATCTATGTCGATGACCGCACCATCGACAGTCACATCAAACGCCTGCGCAAGAAATTCCGCGCGGTTGACCCGGAGTTCTCAGCCATTGAGACGCTTTATGGGGTAGGGTACCGTTATAGCGAAACTTGATGGACAAACGACATAAAATTCCAGCCCCGCCCAAACCCGAAAGAAAGCAGACCTGGGGGTTCTTCTCCCCCTTAATGCGGCGTATCATGGCGGTCAACGTGATTGCGCTTGGAATCCTTGGCGGGGGAATTCTCTATCTCGACCAATTTCGCGAAAACCTGATCAACCGCCGCATCGAAGAACTGAGAAATGACGCCCAGATCATCGCCGGGGCATTGGGGGAATCACCGTCCCTGGGTCCGGCCAGCACAGAGATTGAATTCCTGCCCGCCCGGCGCATTATCGACCGGCTGGTGGGCCCAACCGAAATCCGCGCCCGGTTATTCGCGACCAACGGGGATTTGATCCTCGACACCCTTTATTTGGACCCGAACCGTTCCATCCTGATCCTGCCTCTGCCTGCCCCGGATGAGCAGCCGCCCTGGACCGAGGCAGTGCTGGACTGGATCAACACCACCCTTGAGAAACTGGCCAGCAATCCCGACTGGCAGCCGTATATCGAACACCCCGAACAATCGGCTGAGGATTACCAGGAAGTGGTCGCGGCCCTGCAGGGAGAAACAACGGCCCGGATCCGCACCCTGGAGGATGGCAATTTCATGATAACGGTCGCCACCCCGGTGCAGCGGTTCCGGCGGGTTTTGGGATCCCTGATGCTGTCTGCCGACACCAGCAATATCCGTGAGATTATTTTTGAGGAGCGTCTTACAATTTTGAAGATATTCGCTCTGTCTTTGGGGGTGACATTGCTGCTTTCGATTTTTTTGGCCAGCACTATCGCCCGGCCGATCCATCGCCTGGCGCGGGCCGCGGATGCGGTCAGAAAAGGGGTAGGGCGGACCACAGCCTTGAAGAAATTTTCCAACCGGCGCGATGAAATTGGCGCCCTGTCGCGTTCCTTGAGCGACATGACCGAGACCCTGCACAAACAAATCCACGCGGTTGAAAGTTTTGCCGCTGATGTCTCGCACGAGCTGAAAAACCCCTTGAGTTCACTCAGGAGCGCGGTAGAAACCATGCAACGCACCGAAGATAAAACGGTGCGCAAAAAACTACTGGTCATAATCCAGGAGGATGTTCTCAGACTTGACCGCTTGATCAGCGATATTTCAGATGCTTCGCGGCTGGATGCCGAATTGTCACGCAGCGAAATGGAACCGGTCGATTTCGGGATGCTGGTCCAGACCATTGTCGAGACTTACCTGGCCACCGCCAAAACCGATTCCCACAGGTTTGAATTCAAGACCCCGAAGGCCGGCCCCAGGATCAGCCGCAGCGAGATAAAGGACACGTCGATCACGACGATGTCGGCCTGCTCCGGCAAGTCTCCCGCTCGCAAGTGCCGCGCGTTGCACTGCTCGCGCACCACCACCCGCGGGTCGCTTCGCAGCTTCCATACCAGC
>JADFFP010000094.1 GCA_022568115.1 Pseudomonadota bacterium
GTTGATCCCCGGCGAAAACGACGGCGCCGCCGAGATTGAGGAGATGACCCAGTGGATCATGAAAAACCTCGGCCCCGACGTGCCATTGCACTTCTCGGCTTTTCATCCCGACTATAAGATGCTCGACACGCCCCCCACGCCGCCTGAAACCTTGTTGCGGGCGCGCGACATCGCACGCGGGAACGGTCTCAATTATGTCTACACGGGCAACATCCATGACAAGGCCTCGGCCAGCACCTATTGCAGCAATTGTGGCGAGCTGTTGATTGGCCGCGACTGGCATGAGCTGTCCGATTGGAATCTGCGTTTCGACGGCAATTTTTCCGGCAACTGCGGCAACTGCGGCACTCCCGTGCCCGGCCGGTTCGACGGCCCGCCGGGCGACTGGGGCCGCAAACGCAGGCGGGTGCGCTTCGAGGTGCCAGCAGCTGGATACATCGTGGCAGGAGTAAAGTAACCTGTTACACGGCCGCCGGCGGCATTGTCATGTTAACCTGGCTGGGCATTGCTATTGATGCGGGCGGTTTATTCAGAGTCCAGTGAAGCACAATGCGGATCGGCGGCAACAGATACAAAGCAGACATGATCCACTGAAAAACCGACGCTCCGAGCGTTGTTTCGGCAAAATTTCAAACTGAGACACTACCGGCGGCTGGGGTTACTTTTGTGACTTGCGGCCTATTTTAGGTTCCCCGCCCCTGATCAGGCGCTGGATATTTTCGCGGTGGGCGATCAGGATCACCGCAGTCATGACAAAGGCCCACATGACGCTGATGCGGGGGCCGAGAAACAAAAGATAGACAGGGGCGGCGATGGCGGTGACCAGCGAGGCCAGGGACGAGATGCGAAAAGCCGCCGCCACCAGCGCCCAGGTCAGGATCCCGGCCAGGCCGGCCAGCCAGGACAGGCCTAGGATGGCGCCGATAAAGGTCGCTACCCCCTTGCCCCCCTTGAACCCCAGCCAGACCGGGTAAACATGGCCCAGGAAAGCGGCAAAACCGGCCATCGCCATAAAATCAGGGGCGATCTGCCGCGCCAGGAGGACCGCGGCGATGCCCTTGGCGATATCCAGCAGCAGCGTGGCCGCCGCCAGGCCTTTATTTCCGGTCCTCAGCACGTTGGTGGCGCCGATGTTGCCGGAGCCGGTCTTCCGGATATCCCCCTTGCCGGCGAATTTGGTCAGCAGCAGCCCGAACGGGATTGAGCCCATCAGGTAGCCAAGCGCTATCGCCAAGATTTCCGGGGAGATCATCTATTTTCTCAAGCGCCGGGTCAGCAAGTCGAGCACCGCCATGCGGACCGCGACTCCGTTTTTCACCTGATCAAGAATGACCGAACGGTCCGGATCATCGGCCACCTCGTCAGCGATTTCCACCCCCCGGTTGATCGGCCCGGGGTGCATGACAATGGCGTCCGGTTTGGCTAGGGCGAACTTTTCCCGGGAAAGGCCAAATTCTTTGAAGTACTTTTCAAGCGGCGGTTTGCTTTCCATCCGCTCCAGCTGGACCCGCAGCATCATCACCACGTCTGCTGCTTCAAGGGCTTCATTCATGGTGGCGGCGCCTTTGACGCCCGCGGGAAGCGTTGCAGGCATCAGGCCGGCCGGGCCGAAGGCGCGGACATTGGCCCCCAGTTTGGTTAAAAGGTAAAAGTTTGAACGGGCCACCCGGGAATGTGCAATGTCGCCGCAAATAGCGATGTTGAGGCCCTCGATCCTGCCTTTGCGTCTTTGGATGGTCAGGGCGTCCAGCAACGCCTGGGTTGGGTGTTCGCCACCCCCGTCGCCGGCGTTGACCAGCGGACAGGGAGAGAATGCCGCCGCTTTTTCAAGCAATCCTTCCTGAGCCTGGCGGACCACCATGATATCCGGCTTCATGGCGGCGATCGCCGCCAGGGTATCGAGCAGCGTTTCGCCCTTTTTCAGTGATGAGGACGCGCCCTCAAAATTAACCGGTTTGATGCCCAAGCGGCGGGCCGCCAGCTCGAACGACATTTTTGTCCGGGTCGAGGATTCCAGGAATACATTGATCAAAACCAGCTTGCCAAAACGACCGTCAAACGCGTCCGATTTGTGGCCCAAATCAGCGTAATGGCCGGCCAGGCCGAGGATTTTTATAAGATCGTCTTTGGAAAGGTCTTTGACGCCAAGCAGGTGGCGGACCGAAAGCAGATGTTTTTCAACACTCATCAAAGCTGGCCTCTTAAATCAATCCCCGGCGCTTGGCAAGGGTTTTACAGGTTTTTCATCCTGTCCAGCGCCGCTTGCAGAATGTAGCTGGCGGCCATTTTGTCGACAAGCTCTTTTCTTCTCTTGCGCGAACGGCCGGCCTCGATCAGGGTTCTGGTCACCGCCAGGGTCGACAGGCGCTCATCCTGAAAAGTGATCGGGAGTGTGGTCAGCGCCTCGAGGTTTTTGGCGAACTGGCGCACCGACTGGCACCCCGGCCCTTCCGAGCCGCCCATGTTGAGCGGCAGCCCAATGACGAACCCAGCAGCGCCTTCCCGGGCCGCCGCCGCCAGCAAATCCCTGGCATCCAGGGTAAATTTCCGCCGCCTGATGGTCTTGTAAGGGGAGGCGATGGTCAGCCCGGCGTCCGATAACGCGATGCCAATGGTCTTTTCACCCAGATCCAGCCCCATCAGGCGGGCCTTCGGGGCCAGCGCGGCTTTCAAGTCTTTGGGCTCAACTATCATCGGGGCGTGGGTAGCAGAGAATTGTTAAACCGGCAAGGAAAGTAAGTTCATGTAGAAGGCATGCCGGTCAGGTAAATCAGGCAGGCCCGCCAGGCTGCGGCTACAATTAAAAAGAAAAAGCCAAGCTCCTTCAAAGCCTGCGGTCTTTGTTGAGCAGTCGTTTTATTCGCTATCGGTTTATCCTTTTTTATTGGCTGTCAAATACCCCGCCAGGGCGGATGCAAGGTCACCCAGAAATGCCTGGTTTCGACCTTTGATCAAATCTGAAAGAGGTTCTCCGTACAAAAGAGCTTCCCGAAGTGAAGCCCCGGCTATAAGAATTGCTAAATCTACCGATTCTTCTCTTACGCCGGAGTTTTCTTCCTTTGCCAACGCCAAAAGCGTGGCTTTTAGTTTCCGGTGAACACGTCCGTTCAAGGTTTTTACGAACGCGCGGATTTTTTGATCGCTGGTTTCACGGCTGATCAGCGTCAAAGGTTTCAGGAGGTAATGGTATTCGCCAAAAACCTTTGAGACGGCCTCGAAGTAGGCGACAAGAAAACCTTCAAGATTTTCACCTGGCCGGTTGTTCGCCGCAAATAACTTCTGATAGGCGGGTTCAATCTCTTCACGGATAATTTTTTCCGCCAGAGCCACCAAAAGATGTTCTTTGCTGGAAAAGCGGAAATAGATTGTCCCGATCGCGACCCCGGAAGCTTTTGAGATTTCAGCCATTGGTATTTTCCCGAAAGGGTGCTGCTTTAAAAGCGCGTGAAAATTATCCAGAACGCTTTCCATTGCCCGGCGGCTGCGCCCTTGCTGGGGAATATAAAGACCCGGGATTCCGGCCAGATTCTTGGTTAAGGCCAATTTCGGGGATGTTTTGGTCATGACGTTCAAATTTTTTTAAAAAATCTACCTTTAAGGCCTGATTTTATTTCCGCTTCAACCAGCCCTCTCAATTTCAACCAACTCTCCTATTCCAAGAGCGGGTTGAAATTTAAACGAATTCGAATCGAGTTCTATTATATAGAGAAACGTAAGCAGATGCAATAATTATCTCCCAAATTTTCTCCCATAAATTATCTCCTAAATTTTCTCCCATACTTTTACTCCCAATATTTTCTCCCATAAATTATCTCCTAAATTTTCTCCCATACTTTTACTCCCAATATTTTCTCCCATAAATTATTTCCTAAATTTTCTCATTGAAAGTGACATCCCGAACAAATTATAAATTAGCCGCACTTTTGTGGATGCATTTAAAGATTTTTATGCACTGCAGGTGATGATTGCCCCTGCAGTAAAAATTCATGCACTCACAAACATAATCAAATGCCTTAAGCCTTGCTTTTTTGGGGGTGGGGATTTAATGTCCGCGCCGTAATTCAAAGGGAATTTTTATGTCCGTCGACAAGAAAACCGTCAAGAAAATCGCCCATCTGGCGCGTGTCGCGCTGGCCGATGACAAGCTCGAGGTTCTGGCGGGCGAGCTCAACAACATCCTGGCCTTCGTCGAGCAGTTGAGCGAGGTCGACACGGATAAAGTCGAGCCGATGACCTCGGCGGTCGAGATGAAGCTGCATTGGCGCGCCGATCAGGTCACCGATGGCGCCAAGGCCGAGGATATCCTGGCCAACGCGTCCGGGACCGAGTTCGGCTTTTTCGCGGTTCCGAAAGTGATCGAATAATGGGCGATCTGACCAAACTGACGATTGCCGAAGCCCGGGAAGGCTTAAGGGCCAGGAAATTTTCCGCGGCTGAGCTTGCCGAAGCCCACAACGCCGAAGTGGCGGCGGCCAAGCCCTTGAACGCATTTATTACCGAAACCCCCGAAGCCGCCCTCAAAATGGCGGCGGCGGCGGATAAATTGCTGGCCGGGAAAGATGCCCCGGCGCTGGCCGGAATCCCGGTCGCGGTCAAGGATGTATTTTGCTCGGAAGGCGTCCTGACCACCGCCGGCAGCCATATCCTGGATGGCTTCACGCCCCATTACGAAAGCACCGTGACCGCCAACCTGTGGGGCCGGGGCGCGGTCATGGTCGGCAAAACCAATTGCGATGAGTTCGCGATGGGGTCGTCCAACGAGAACAGCTACTACGGCCCGGTGATCAGCCCGTGGCGGACCCAGGGCAGTGAGCAAAAGCTGGTGCCGGGCGGCTCCTCCGGCGGCTCGGCGGCTGCGGTCTCGGGCTTCATGGCGATGGCCGCGACCGGCACCGACACCGGCGGCTCGATCCGCCAGCCGGCCTCCCTGACCGGGATTGTCGGCGTCAAGCCATCCTATGGGCGCTGTTCGCGCTGGGGCTGCGTCGCCTTCGCCTCGTCGCTGGATCACCCTGGGCCGCTCACCCGCACTGTCCGGGACGGCGCCATCATGCTGGCCGCCATGGCCGGCTACGACGCCAAGGACTCAACTTCGGTCAATACCCCGGTGCCGGATTACGAAGCGGCGCTGGAGAAGCCGGTTAAGGGCCTCAAGGTCGGGATCCCCAAGGAATACGTGGTCGACGGCATGCCCGGGGAAATTGAAGACCTGTGGCAGCAGGGGATCGGCTGGCTTAAGGCCGCGGGGGCCGAGATCAAGGACATCAGCCTGCCGATGACCAAATATGCGCTGCCGGCTTACTATATTATCGCCCCGGCCGAGGCCTCTTCCAATCTCGCCCGCTATGACGGGGTGCGCTATGGCCTGCGCGTCACGCCTGACAGCGGCGGCCTGACCGGGATGTACGAAGCGACCCGCTCAGAGGGCTTCGGGGCCGAGGTGACACGCCGCATCATGATCGGCACCTATGTGCTGTCGGCGGGCTATTACGATGCCTATTACCTGAAGGCCCAGAAGGTCCGGGCGCGCATCGCCGGGGATTTCAAGGCCGCCTTCAGGCAAGTCGACGTGATCCTGACTCCGACCTCGCCGGACCAGGCGTTCGGCCTCGGCGCCAAAACCGCCGACCCGCTGGCGATGTACATGAACGACGTCTTTAC
>JADFFP010000095.1 GCA_022568115.1 Pseudomonadota bacterium
ACCAAAGGCCGCCTCCTGATCCCCGCCGACAATCAATAGGTTGGCCAACTCGGTGCGGGCAGAAAAGGGGACGTCGTCGAGTGGTATTTCTGCCAGGTATTTTTGCAAAGCCTCTTCCCCTGACCCGGCCGACACCAAAACCAGGAGGGGTACATAGCCCAGAGCTTTTTCTGAAAGCTCAATTGATCTGAAATCGGCAAGGATATCCTCAACCACGTCCTGGGCCCCTTCCACAGTTGCTCCCCGTTGCAAAGCTTGCAACCCAAATTGCAAGGCTTTGGCCATCTGCCCCTGAAGCCGGTAGGTATTGCTTAAGGAAACATAACCAAACGGGTGATCCGGAAAATCCTGGACCATGCTTCGTGCAATATTCTCCGCCTCCTCAAATTCACCTAAAAATGATTTGTGGTAGGCGTAGGTGTTGCGCCCGAGCAGGCTTAAGGGATCAAGGGCAAAACTTTTTTCCAGTTCTTGATGCGCCAGTTCATAGCGGAAACTGCCGGCGTAAATAATACCCAACCAGGTATGGGCCTCGGCATAGTTGGGGTTGAGGTCAATCGCTTTTTCCAGTGCCTTTTCGCTTTCGGTAAAATTTTGGAGCGTTAAGTAATAAAGTCCATAAGCGCCGTAGGCCGAAGCGAGTTTAGGATCAAGTTCAAGCGCCATTTCCAGTTCCGTAACCGCCAAAGCGGTCACCTCCTCATTGGTCAAATCACCATAACCAATCGGGTTGTCGCTCAAATGAATAATGCTCTGTGCTAATGCCGCCCGTGCCGGGGCGAAATCCGGGTCCAGCGCCACCGCTTCTTCAAAGTCACGCCGCGCTTCTTCCAGTTCCGCCCTGGTTCTCCCTGCCATGCTGTGGCGGCCCAGCAGATAAAAGTCATAAGCGTCAATGCTGGAACTTTTGGACATCACAGGCATCGCCAAGGCTTCGGTGCCAAGAGACAGTTTCAAAGCTTCAACGATGGCGCTGGCAATTTCGTCCTGCAGCTCGAAAATATCAGTCATGTTGCGGTTATAGTTTGCCGACCAGATATGGGAATCCGTTTCCACCTCAATCAGCTGGGCGGTAATCCGCACCCGGTCGCCGGAACGTCGGATGCTGCCCTCTAGAACGTGATTGACGTTAAGCCTTGAGGCAATAGTCGGGATGTCCACGTTTTGGCCTTTGAAGGAAAAGGAGGAACTGCGGGACGTCACCCGTAAATTTTCCACCTGTGCCAGTAGGTTCAGGATATCCTCCGATATCCCGTCGGCGAAGTATTCCTGGTCGCGGTTCTCCGACAAATCAAGAAAAGGCAGAACTGCTATGGATTGCTCTTTTGCCCATGGTGCCATTGGCCCGCTGTCCCAGGCATCCCGGTTATAGATTGCCACCTGCTGGAAAATAATAAATGTGACGGCCAGCAGAAGCGCGCCGAAAATAACCCAGTTCAGTTTCCAGCCTTTTGGAAGGTTCTTCATCTTGCGGGCGTCCTTGTCTTTTTTCACTCCCTCCGGCGTAACCTCGTAAATCCAGGCCAAAAGAAGCGTCAATGGAAAGCCAAGCGCAACAACAATAATCAGAACCTTCAGCCAGTTGTCGTGCCCGAAGGCCTCAAGCACTATCTCGCCCACCTGAACAACCACCCAGGCAACGATGGCATACGCCACGCCCACCTTGAAGACGTTCCTTCTTTTCAGTTCTGCAAAAAGGTTTTTCAAGGGCCCTCCTGTCCCAAGAAGTTAACACCAAATGGGAATTTTGGAAATTTTGCAAACATTTTGCAAAAGAAATGCTTACAACAGGATAACACTAAACAACACCAGATACCAAACAGGCTGTCTGAAATAGGATTGTGTAATTGACGGGCGGGGGGGTGTGCGCTTTAAAAGGAACTCTTCATATTGTCCGCTTTGGGTCAAAAGCAGACGCTTTTTTTAGGCATCATTTGGGCCAAAATCCTTATATATTTTTTTATTTCAGGGCTGCAGGAACGCCCCTCCCCAAAAACAAGACAAGTAGTAAAACGCTTGCCTAATATACCCCCTAAACCTAAAATATCCAAAGTAAAAAGGTCCAGGAGGAAAAAATGAAAAAACTTATTGCGATAATTTCAGGCCTATCAATAGCGGTGTTAATTGGTTTAGGTAATGCCACGCTGGCTGATGACCAAGATGCTGCCGAAGAGGCCGATGTGGGGCCGATAACCGCTTCGGAGCTGGTGGGCCTCTGGCAGGGCTTCACGGATCTGGAAGGACGGGAGATCCGTGTCGAAATCAAGATAAGCAAGAACGCCGAGGGGGAACTTTCCGGCGTCGTGGACCTTCGCGATACCAGTACCCTGGGCGTCCCGCTGGAAGTAGAATTTGCTGGCGACACTGTTAACCTCAGCACTGGTTCCGGCTCCTTCTTTAAGGGCCGGCTGTCAGACGATCTCCGGGCCATCCAGGGAGAGCTTTTTGTGGCTACCAAAGACAGCTGGTATAGCCTCGTTCTGAAGAGGGACAACGACGCGTTTCGCCGGTTCGAGGTGCCACGTCTTACCGACGCCGGAGCGATCCAGCGCACCTATTCCTATCGACCTCCGCGGGCAGCAGAAGATGGCTGGGCGGTGTCCAGCCTGGATGCCGAAGCTATAGACGAAGGCCAGATTACGAGCTTGGTCGAAAGTGTGCTCCGGGAAGAGCAAGGACTCCCCGAGGCGATCCTGATCGCGAGGAACGGAAAGCTCGTTCTGGAGGAGTATTTCCACGGCTATTCCAGGGACCGCATTCACCCGATCCAGTCGGTCACAAAAAGCGTGATGTCACTGCTGTTGGGTATCGCCCAGGATGGCGGTTTCGTGGGCGGTATGGATGAACCGGTTTACACGTTTTTCCCCGAGCACGCGGGCAAGAAGTGGATTGACCGGAAATATCCGATCACGTTGGCGAATCTTCTAACCATGTCCGCAGCCATCGACTGGAATGACGTCGGCGGTGAATCAGGCCATGATTTTGAATCAACCGCGGCCATGCATCGATCGGGCGACTGGATCGGATACGTGCTGGACCAAGATCAGGCCGGCGTACCGGGAAAGGTCGCATCGTACACCGGTGGGCTCTCGATCTTGTTGGGGGGCGTCATCCGTAACGCCACGGGGAAGTACGCTGATGAGTTCGCAGAGGAAACGCTGTTTGCTGACCTCCATGTGTCCAGCTACCGGTGGCAAAAAGCTAGGGACGGAACTCGTGAGACGGGTGGCGGCTTGACTTTGACAGCCTACGATCTCGCCAAAATGGGCCAACTCGTGCTTGATAAGGGTATGTGGAACGGCAAACGGGTGGTCTCCGACACGTGGATCGCAGAGTCGGTCAAGCGCCACCTGCCGCTGGCCGAAGGTGCTCTGGGTGGCTCGCCCTACACGACAGGCTTCGCCTACCACTGGTGGATTCAGAGGTACGAAGTGAATGGGAAAACCATCCAGGCGATCGTGGGACGCGGCTATGGGGGCCAGTACCTGGGAATCTTCCCGGCTCTGAACACCGTGGTTGTCATGAACAACGGAGAATGGGGCAACCCACGGGAACGGGTTTTCGACTATGACGTCATCGTCGAGAAGTGGATCCTCCCCGCAATCAGGTGACGGCGGAAGCAGGGCAGTAGATGTGTCAGATCATCCTCGGTGTTGATTTGCACCGAAATTTGACCCAAATACGGCATTGTCAGAGTAAAGTGAGCCGGCAGGAGAAATTATTTCTATGGGGTTTTCGAGCCCTGTACCTTGGTTTGATCTTTCAAGAGCACAATGTCCGCTTTGCGTCAAAAGCAGACTCTTTTGGCAACTGAATATACTGCAGATTATGCTCACTTTTTTACTAGATTTTATCTGAGACGGCACACCCTTATAACGGGAATAACTATTTTCTTGCAATTACCAAGGGTGAAACATGTTACTGTATGCAGTTGCATAACGTAACCTCAGCCCTCTGAATTACTCGGCATTTTAGAGATATGTTGTCCCATGATGTTGCAGGCAACATCACCGAAAATCGCAAAATCTGTTACCCGTATGTTACCCCAAAACCAAAGTCAAAAAAGAGTGTCACAAATCAATCAATGTGCTTATTGCATTGACATGCATTTTAAGTAAGTGCCTACCGTCAGAAAAACTGCGGACATATTTTTTAGAATGTCACTTGATCCAGAACATGGCTCATTTTCTTGATCCTTGTTGCCCCCTAAGGGTTTTTCACATACGCGTTCGGGCGCAGGTAGAACCACCAGTTGATCAGGATGCAAACGCTATAAAAGATAGCGAATCCATAAAGCGCATATTCAGGGGTCGTGGCGCTAATCTGCTCGCCGAAAACCTTTGGGATGATAAAGGCGCCGTAAGCCGCCACCGCCGAGGTCCAGCCAAGAACCGGGCCTGCCTGTTCCCGGTCAAAGACAACCGCAATGGTCCTAAAGGTCGAGCCGTTGCCAATGCCGGTGGCGGCGAACAGGATCAGGAACAGGATAAAGAAGGGCAGGAAAAATTCCTCCGGGGTGGCCGAGGCATAGGCCTGGCGCATGTAATAAGCCGCCCCTAAAGCACTGGCAACCATCACAACCGAGATGATCTGGGTTACCCTGGCGCCACCCATACGGTCGGAAATCCAGCCGCCCACGGGCCGGATCAGGGCGCCGATAAAAGGGCCCATCCATGCGAACATCAGGGCGCTGGGACCATTGGGGTTGGCGACCGAATGATCGATCACACCGTCCGGGCCCACAACATGGCTGAAACCAAAGATCACCTTGATGGCCAGCGGAAATGCCGCCGAATAGCCGATGAACGATCCGAAGGTCATGGTGTAGATAACCGTCATCGCCCAAGTGTGTTTGTTATTGAAAATCTTATACTGGCGCTTGAGGCTTTTGTTGATATCACCCGGGATCAGCTTCAGCAAAAAGACCGTAGCAACAATTACAATCGGCAGGACAATCCATTTGCTGACGTCCCAGCCTGAGCCGCCGGTCGCTTCCGGAAGCATCATCCAGAGACCGGCCGAGGCGGTCATGAAGCCGATTAACAGCATCCCGGAAATTTTTGAAAAAGAGCTTAAAGGCGATCCGATATCAGGCGAGACGTGCTTGGCGGTGATGTTGTTCATGCCGAACCAGGAGGCGAACGCTAGCGGGATCAAGAATATCAGCCAGATAAATCCGGCGTTCTGAATCCACGCTTCGGACCCGGCCGGGATTTTCCCGATCAGGGTGCCGCTGGTGCTTTCTAAAATCAACGACCCGCCGCTGAAAACACTCAGGGTCATGACCAGCGGTACCAGGACCTGCATGGTGGTGACGCCGAAATTGCCTAGCCCGGCATTGAGGCCGAGCGAAAGCCCCTGAATCTTTTTCGGAAAAAAGAAACTGATATTGGACATCGAGGAGGCAAAGTTGCCGCCGCCGAAGCCCGACAACAGGGCCAGGACCTGGAACTGCCAGAGGGGGGTTGATGGGTCCATCAGGGCCAGACCGGTCCCTGCTGCCGGAATCATTAACAGCGCGGTGGTGAAAAAGATCGTATTTCGCCCTCCCGCCAGTCTTATGAAAAAAGTTGAGGGGATGCGCAGCGTCGCCCCCGACAAACCGGCGATGGCCGCCAGGGTAAAGAGTTCCGATTTTTCAAACAGAAAGCCCAAATT
>JADFFP010000096.1 GCA_022568115.1 Pseudomonadota bacterium
TGGAAGAAAACTACCAGGGGGCGGTCAACGCCGGCCGGCCGTTCTTGCTGGAGGGCGGCCTGAAATGGCAGCAGATCGCCCTCAGCCCCCAGGATATGGAGTTTGTCCAGTCGAAGAATATCTCCTCGCGCGAGATTGCGCTGGCGTTCGGCGTCCCGCCGATGATCCTGGGCATTCCCGGCGACAACACCTACGCTAATTACGCCGAGGCGAATAGGGCCATCTGGCGGCTGACCCTGTTACCGCTGCTGGAGAAGCTGTGCGCCGGGCTGAACCACTGGCTGGTTCCCCGCTTCGGCCCCGATCTCCGGCTGGATTTTGACCGCGATGCCATTCCCGCCCTGACCTTCGAGCGGGATATGCTGTGGAACCGGGTTGGCATGGCGCCGTTCCTGACATCTTTTGAATAAACAAATCATCGATTCTGTTGAACAATGGCGGGATGATGTGGCAGCGCCCCCTGACCCCTCCTCTCCCCTGACAAGGGGGAGCGCCCACCCGCCGCTTTAAGGAGGGGGGGCCTTATCAGCCGTCCAGGTTGTTGGTCCCCCCTCCTTATCTTGAGTTTAAGAGGGTTTAAACGGGGTTTAAAAAGGTGATTTGTAATAACCGTAAAGTAGTGCAAACTAAACCCCCTTCGGTGAGGGGGATTATCACTTTGGCAGTATCCTCTTTTTTCTTTACCCTTGTTGTTCTCTTGCAGGCAGGGGTGGATTTTCTCCCTCACCACTTCTCTGAAAACAGATCGTTTGTGGTCAGGCCCCTGGATCCAGGCGGGGGCGCCCACTCTATCATTGAGGACACTTAATATGCTTGAATCATAACACCTGCCGAGGGAGATGAAAATTCCGTTGACTCAAAAAGGTGGCAGAAATAATCAATTTATTTTGCAGCCTCCCAACAGGTGGATTGGCTGGAAGGAGGTTTATTCCTACATTCGGCCAGGAAAGAGAATCCGGGTTAACCTGACGGTTGTCCGTTCAGTTGGGACAGTTTTTGGACTGATCAGATATACGGATGCCGACGGCAACTCAAGACAACAGAATTTAAACCCTGAAATTCCAATTATTCTTGATCTGGGGAAACCCAAACGCGGCGGCCCAGCCAGGGTATTCGTGGAGGCGAATTTAAAAACCACCTGGATTCCAACCTTTGCCAGCCCATGGAACAATGCCGTGGTAAATGTCATTGTGACTGAATTAAATTAATTTGTGGGAAAGGGGCTAAAAAAGTGATTTGAAGCGGCGGTGAAAAAGGCTACCTTTAAGTTGATATTCCCAAGCTGGAGGAAAGTATGGGTAATAAGTTCACGAAAGGGGTCGCCGCTTTATTCCTGATTTTGATGTCTTTTCTGGTTATTTCCTGTGGGGAAAATGATCCGTATACATCGGGTGATCCTGAAGCAATTTTCTCTGATACTGAAGAGTGGGATGACATTGACGCCCAACCCTACGGACTTTTGGAAGGGTCAGATTATCTTCTCCAGGTCTCCTGGAAAGACCGGTTTGGCTATGACGCTTATATGGACATGAAAACCTTTCGCCCGACCCAGCCCCCCGGGACAACTGTCAAAGAATTAACCGAAGAGGATATACAGGCCTTGGCTGCGTGGCGCAGCCCGACCGGGGTTCCCTGGACCACTTGGGCCTATGAGGAAGAGCTGACACTGGAAAGCCATGAGGTTTTTGCCATCCGCGCAGGGACAGCGGGATATTTTATTTCCGATGAAGTAAATGCAACAGTTGCCAGGTTTCTTTTAAAGCAGGAGGGGATAGGGCCAACCCCAGAGGTGATAGGTTTTTTTACTGGCGGAGGGGAAGTGCCGGAAATTTTTACCGGTGAAGATAACTGGAACCCCTATTTCAGGTTAACCCGCTGGTTCCGGGAAAATGTCAGTGCTATGGCTTCCGAAACCTTCACGGGAATTTCGGAAAGCTATGCCTGGTATACCTCCCCCGGGTATGAAAAGGGCTCATTGCCCGAAGAGCTGGAAGTTGCCATGGAGTTGATGAAAGAGGGAAACGTTCCTGAAAACTATCAGGATTTTGGTGCAGCAACAGATTGGGCATTCAGGGCTTCAGAGATTATCAAATCCGGGGAAATACCTGCCACGCAGCCACCCTATTTTGCCGCCGTTTCGGATCATGAGTTTTTTCAGATGAATGAAACGCTTGCCTCCCTTCCTGATTACCGGGAACTTTTGGAAGTATTAAACAAATTATATGATAATCCTGAGGGCAGTGAGCAGGACTACGAAAAATTTGTTACTTTGATCGGGAAGTTTCCATGGCCAAAAGAGCATTATTTAAAAGTTTGGGCAGACCGCGTTGTCGAAGACAGACAGTTCCTTGAAGAATATAAAGGTACCTCTGATGATCAGCTTGTGGACCGGGATGGGTCTGGTGAACTTCCTTTAGGCTATCACCGGGAAACGCTCAAAACCAGTCTGGAAATATTAAAAGAAGAGATCGAGGCTTTTATTCGGAAGTGGTCTGAATTACGGTCCACGGATGATTGAATATAAACTGATTGCAGCTTTGATGGTTCTGCTGGCGGGGGCCGGCGGTGGGGCCTTGGCGGCGAGATTAGTAAAGGCCAAAGCCAGGGAAAAAATAACTGGTCTCGCCAACACCTTTGCCGGCGGGGTGTTCCTGGGCGCGGCGCTGCTTCACATGCTGCCGGACGCTATTAGTAATTTTGAAAGTTTCGCCCCGGATATCGAGTATCCCCTGTTCGCGCTGACCGCCGGGGCCTCTTTTCTGCTGGTGCTGATGCTGGACAAGGTTCTGGCGCCAAGCGGAGCGGGTGCGGAGAAGTATCAAGGCGGCGGCGCGGTTTATCCTTATATTTTGATGCTGACGCTTTCGGTCCACTCGATCATCACCGGGATAGCCTTGGGGCTGGAGGATCACCTGATCAGCGCGGCGGCAATCCTGTTCGCGGTGCTGGCTCACAAATCGACCGCGGCGCTGGCGCTGGCAATCAGCTTCAACAAGGAAAACATTCCGGCCGGGCGGACCCGGAACCTGTTGTGAATGTTCTATACCACCACGCCGGTCGGGATCCTGCTTGGCACCTGGTGGGCGGCGCTGCTGGAAGGCCCGGCGGAGGCAAAATTTGAAGGCATTTTCGATGCCCTGGCCGCGGGCACATTTTTCTACATCGCGGTAATGGATATCCTATCGGAAGAGTTCAAGGGCGCGACCCAGCGCTGGGCCCGCTACGCCATGGCGGTCTTGGGCTTCAGCGTCATGGCGATCGTGGCAATCTGGACTTAAGGAAAAATACGGGTAGAGTCCCTACTTTGAATGCCGGTGTTATTAATCGACTTTGGGAAATTGAGGACTTGGTAAAGCTGGTTGATTAATCCACCATTAAGTTACTTATTGATATTATAGTTCTAAGAAAGTTGTGTAACGTCATTGAAATTACTTTGATTAAGGTATACTTCATAGATGTTACTCTAGCGGGGTAACGCTTTGATAGCCAAGGACGGGTATTTTTAAATGAAAAGTTATGTTACATGCGTGGCTGAACGCAAGGGAGGCAAATGGGAAGCTATTTGTCTTGATTTTGATATAGCTATCCAAGGTGACAGTTTTGAAGAAGTTATAAAGGAAATGGATATAGCCATTATTGACTTTCTGGAATATGTACTTACCCTGCCCAAAGAAGAGGCGAGAATGCTTTTAAAGCGTCGTGCACCGTTATCGTTACGGCTCTATTATTCACTTCGTTTTGCTTTAATGGCGCTCATGCAAAAAAACGACAATGATACGTCTTTTATTCCGTTCGCTCCTAGAGTCGCAATGCCTTAAGCGGCGTGAAATTTCGTGAAATTATACTAATTTTGGAAGAAAATGGATTTGAGAAAATCCGCACTAAAAGCAGTCACCGAAGGTATAAGGGATATATTGGCGGCCAGGCTAGGCATGTCACAGTGGCCTTTAAAAGACTTAATGATGACATACTACCAAAGACCTTAGCGGCGATGATCCGCCAGTCTGGCCTCCCCAAAAAGCTATTCAGAAAATAAGTTAATAATAAAACCGACCCACTACCGAAACTTTCTCAATGCCAGCAACCTCCACCAGCACCGGGGCGGGGCGGATAGCTTCGCTTGCCAGAAAGGCGTCGCGCCAGGGGATGCGCCGGGAAACCTTGGCCGAGTTGGTCGAGGCGGCATCCGAGGAAGGGGCGACACGTGCCCTGAACCGCCTCGGCCTTCATGACCAGGAGGCCGGGCATGATATCCGTGAATTGCGGGATCTGCTGGAGGCCTGGCGCAAGACCAAATCCACCGCCTGGCATACCTTTATCCGCTGGATGACCACAATATTCATCTTGCTGATTTTGGCGACGCTGGCGCTGAAGCTGAAATTACCGTTTTTCAACCTCTAACAAATTTAAAGAAAATATGACCCAAACTTTGACCACCAATTTCGAGGTCAAGGCGCTGGACGATAACGGCCTGTTCGAGGGCTACGCCAGCGTCTTTGACCGTATTGATGAAGGCCGCGATGTTGTTATTCCTGGCGCCTTCAAACGTTCTATCGAGGAGCGCGGGACCGGCGGTATAAAACTGCTGTGGCAGCACGACCCGTCCGAGCCGATCGGCAAAATTGAAGAGATTTATGAAGACCAGCGCGGCCTTTATGTGAAAGGACGCTTGCTGCTCAACCTCCAGCGCGCGCGGGAAGCGCTCTCGCTGATGCGCGACCGGGCGCTGGATGGTTTATCGATAGGGTTCCGTACCCTGAAATCGCGGATGGATGAGGTCAAGGAAGTCCGGCTGCTTAAGGAAGTTGATCTGTGGGAAGTGTCGCTAGTGACATTTCCGATGCAGCCCGAAGCCCGGATATCCAGCTTCAAGAATATACCCATCCGCACCCCCCGTGAGTATGAAACCTTCCTGCGGGACGCCGGCAGGTTCTCACGGATGGAAGCCAAGGCGCTTACCGCCGTAGGCTTCGACGGGCTTTTGTCCCAGCGGGATGCTGGCGGCGACTGGTCCGGTGTTTTGAAATCCATTGAACATCTGGAACACATTTTAACAACCAAAGGAGACTGATCATGCCAAGATCACCTACATCAAAGGCAACCCCCGTCGAGGTTAAAGCAGCCGTCGAACGTTTGGGCAGAGCCTTTGAGGAATTTAAATCAACCAACAATTCTGCCGAGGCCGCGCGCCTCACCCGTAGCGCAGTGGATGCGCTTCTGGAGCAGAAATTAAGCCGCATCAATGAGAATCTCTCGCGCCTGCAATCGGGTGTGGATACCCTTCATATGAACATGAACCGCCCGCATTTCGGCGGCGAAAGTGTCATCTCCTCCGCGGAAGCGCTGGAGCACAAGGCGGCATTTTATAACAATTATATGCGAAAAGGTCTGGAGACCGGCCTGATTGACCTGGAATCAAAGGCGCTTAGCATCGGCACCGATGCGGAAGGCGGCTATGCGGTTCCGGAAGAGCTGGACCAGACCATCGACGCCCTGCTCCGGGATGTATCCCCGATCCGGCGATACGCCAACGTGGTTCAGATCGGCAACGCCAATTACCGCAAGCTGGTTAACATCGGCGGCACCGGTTCCGGCTGGGCTTCTGAAACCGGCGCGCGGGCGGAAACCACCACTCCGACCTTTTCGGAAATCGTC
>JADFFP010000097.1 GCA_022568115.1 Pseudomonadota bacterium
AAGGCCGGCAAAAAAGCCGCACAGCAGCAGGCAAAGGCTGACGGTGAAGCTAAACAGAAAGACCAAGCGAAACAGAAAACCGAGGCCAAGACTGACGGCGAAACCAAAGCGAAAGACGGAGCCAGGGCTGACGGTGAAGCCAAAGCGAAAGACCAAGCCAAGCAAAAAGACGAAGCCAAACCGGCGGCGGAAGCCAAGGAAAAGGAATAAGGGGCGGTTTTTAACACCCCTTTAAGGATGATTTGATTTAAAATGGTATCAGCAGCGGAACAACTGACGAAGAACCTGAACTTCGGCGCCCTGGCCAAGGCCACGGAGCTAAAGCATCGTATCTATTTTACCTTGGCTGCGCTGGTCATCTACCGTTTTTGCACTTATGTGCCGTTGCCCGGGATCGATCCGGTCATTCTCGAAAATATTTTCACCCAGCTGCAGCGGGAGACCGGCGGTGGCATCCTGAATATGTTCAACATGTTCTCCGGCGGCGCGCTGCAGCGCATGAGTATTATTGCGCTGAATATCATGCCGTATATTTCGTCCTCGATCATCATGACGCTTCTCGGCAGTATGTCGCCGTCGCTGGCGCAACTGAAAAAGGAAGGCGAGGCGGGACGCAAGAAGCTTAACCAGTATACCCGCATGGGCACGGTCCTGCTGACCGGTCTGCAGGGCTATGCCCTGGCGGTTGGCCTGGAAGGATTTGGCGGGGTTGGCGGCCAGAGCGCGGTCATTGATCCGGGTCTCTTTTTCCGGGTTTCCACGGTCATCACCCTGATCGGCGGCACCATGTTTTTGATGTGGCTGGGCGAGCAAATTACCGCCCGGGGCATCGGCAACGGCATCTCCCTGATCATTATGGCGGGCATTGTCGCACAGCTGCCGGTGGCGCTGGTCAACACGCTCGGGCTTAACCTGGATCCGATGCTGGTGTTCGCCCTGATCATGCTGGCGATTGGCCTGATTTACCTGATCGTCTGGGTCGAGCGCGCCCAGCGCCGGCTGATTGTGCAATACCCGAAACGACAAATGGGCAACCGGATGCAGCAGAGCGATTCCTCGCATCTGCCGATCAAGCTGAATGCCGCCGGGGTTATCCCGCCGATTTTTGCCTCATCGCTGCTGTTTATGCCGGCCACGATTGCCTCTTTCAGCGGCCAGGGCGGGCCGGAGTGGCTGACATACATCTCCGCTTACCTGGGCCAGGGGCAGCCGCTTTACATTGCGTTCTATGTATCGCTGATCGTGTTTTTCGCCTTTTTCTATACCGGGATCGTTTTCAACCCTGATGACACCGCGGATAACCTGAAACAGTTCGGCGGCTTTCTCCCGGGCATCCGCCCCGGGGAAAAAACCGCCCGCTACCTGGAATATGTTTTGACCCGGCTGACCGTTGTGGGGGCCATCTATCTTTCGTTTGTTTGTGTCATCCCTGAACTGCTGATCGCCAAACTTGCGGTGCCATTTTATCTGGGCGGAACCAGCCTGCTGATTGTCGTCAATGTGACCATGGACACGGTCGCCCAGATCCACAGCCACCTGATGGCGCACCAGTACGAAGGCCTGATCAAGAAGGCGCGGCTGAGGGGGAGGCGGTAGATGATTTTAATCCTGCTTGGACCCCCGGGGGCCGGCAAGGGAACACAGGCCCGGTTGATTATGGAGAAAACCGGCCTGGTGCAGCTTTCCACAGGGGACATGCTGCGCAAAGCGGTGGCGGCGGCGACCGACCAGGGCCAGGCCGCCAAAGCGGCGATGGAAGCCGGAGCGCTGGTCAGCGATGATGTAGTCATCGCCATTACCGCCGAACGGATTGAAAAAGAGGATTGCCGGGACGGATTTATCCTCGACGGGTTCCCGCGCACATTGGCCCAGGCCGAAGCGCTGGACCGGATGCTGGATGAAAAAGAAGGCCGGCTGGACCATGTAATCGAGATCCGGGTGGACGATGAGGAATTGGTAAAACGCATCACTGGACGGTTTGTTTGCACAAAGTGCAATGAAAATTACCACGATCCGTTTAAAAGGCCGGCGATAGAGGGGACATGCGACAAATGCGGCGGGAGCGAGTTTATTCGCCGCAATGATGACCGGGAAGAAACGGTCCGCGCCAGGCTGGCCGCCTACAACCGGGAGACCGCACCCTTGCTGCCCTATTATCAAGCGAGAGGGGTCTTGAGAAGCATTGACGGCATGAACCCGATCGGCGAGGTGGCGAAAGAGATAGAATTGGTCCTGGCCGGGTAGTTTTAAAGATTGGTTGTTGACGAATAAGGAATTGGACCTATAATCCCGCGCCTCAGCAAGGCCGGATTGAAGTTTAAGGGCGAAAAGGAGAAGAAAAGTGGCACGTATTGCCGGTGTAAACATCCCGACCTCAAAGCGCGTGGAAATTGCGCTGACGTATATTCATGGCATTGGCCGGACCAGGGCAAAGGAAATATGCACCAAAGTGGGCCTGCCGGAAGAGCGGCGGGTGAATCAGCTGACCGAACGGGAAGTCATCCAGATCCGTGAGGTGATCGACGCCGATTACATGGTGGAAGGCGACCTCAGGCGCGAAGTGGGCATGAACATCAAGCGCTTGCAGGACCTGGCGGCTTACCGTGGGCTCAGGCACCGCAAGGGTCTGCCGGTCCGTGGCCAGCGCACTCACACCAACGCCAGGACCCGCAAGGGCAAGGCCAAGCCGATCGCCGGTAAAAAAGGCTAAGGGCTGAGAAATTTTAAAGGAAGAAGGTTAAAAACATGGCAAAAAAAGAAGCAGGCCGGGTAAAAAAGCGGTTCAAGAAGAACATCTCCAGTGGTGTCGCCCACGTGAATGCCACGTTCAACAACACCATGATTACCATTACCGATGCCCAGGGCAATACCATCGCCTGGGCGTCCGCTGGCGGAATGGGCTTTAAAGGTTCAAGAAAATCAACACCTTACGCCGCCCAGATGGCTGCCGAGGAAGCCGGCAAAAAGGCCCAGGAACATGGCGTGAAAACCCTTGAAGTCCAGGTAAAGGGGCCCGGCTCGGGCCGTGAAAGCGCGCTTCGGGCCTTACAGGCGGTGGGTTTGACGATTACATCCATCCGGGACGTTACCCCGATCCCGCACAATGGCTGCCGCCCGCCCAAAAGACGCCGGGTCTAAACGACTGCAAGACGAATTTAACGCCGATATTTAAAAAAAGGATGCGAGGTTTACCGTGATTCAAAAAAACTGGCAAGAACTGATTAAACCACATCGGATTGATATTGTCGCGGGCGCCGACCCGTTGCGCAAAGCCAAAATTGTCACCGAACCCCTGGAGCGGGGTTTTGGCATGACGCTGGGCAACGCGCTCAGACGCGTGCTGCTGTCCTCCCTGCAGGGCGGGGCGATCACAAGTATTCTGGTGGAAGGGGTGCTGCACGAATTTTCCTCGATTCCCGGGGTGCGGGAGGATGTTACCGACATCATCCTCAACATCAAAAAAATCCCGATCCGGATGATGGGCTTCAACTCCAAGAAGCTGCACCTGACGGTCACCAGCCCGGGTGAGGTGACCGCCGGCCAGATTTCCGAGGTGGACGATGTCGAGATTGTCGACAAGGACATTGTCATCTGCACCCTCGATGAAGGCGCTTCACTGAACATGGAGCTGACGATCGAATCCGGCAAGGGCTATGTCCCGGCCGACCGCAACCGCCCGGAAGACGCCCCGATCGGCCTGATTCCGATAGATGCTCTGTTCAGCCCGGTCACCAAGGTCTCTTACAAGGTTGAGAACACCCGCGAAGGCGAAATGCTGGATTATGACAAGCTGACCCTGGAAGTGGAAACCGACGGCACCATCACGCCCGAGGACGCGGTCGCCTTCGCCGCCCGGATCCTGCAGGACCAGCTGCAGCTCTTTATCAACTTTGAAGAGCCCCAGGAGATCGTCCCCGACAAGTCCGAGGAAGAACCGGCGATCAACCCCAACCTGTTGAAGAAGGTGGATGAGCTGGAGCTTTCGGTCCGGTCCGCCAATTGCCTCAAGAACGACAACATCGTCTACATAGGTGATCTGGTGCAAAAGACCGAATCGGAAATGCTCCGGACCCCGAACTTCGGCCGCAAATCCCTGAACGAGATCAAGGAAGTGCTGGCCCAGATGGATCTGCGTCTTGGCATGGAACTGCAAAACTGGCCGCCCGAAAACATCGATGAGATGGCCCGCAAGATTGAAAATGAAATTCTCGGCTAACCGGGATTGAATGAATTAGGAGGCAGAAATGCGTCACGGTAAAAAGGGCAGAAAGCTGAACCGCACCGCGGAGCACCGCAAGGCGCTGTTCATGAACCTGGCTCAGGCGCTGATCAAGCACGAGCAGATCATGACCACGCTGCCCAAGGCAAAAGAGTTGAAACCGATCGCCGACAAGCTGATCACGCTTGGCAAAAAGGGTGGGCTGGCCAACCGCCGGCTGGCGATCGCCCGGCTGCAGGACCAGGGCCTGGTTGAGAAAATCTTCTCGACCTTGGCCGGGCGTTATGAAAAGCGCAATGGCGGTTATACCCGGGTTCTGAAGGCGGGCTTTCGCAAAGGCGACAATGCGCCGATGGCGATCATTGAACTGGTGGACCGCGATCAAGAGGCCCGGGGCAAGGATTCCGGCCCGGTGGAAGAGGCCGGGGGTGATCAGGCCGCGGCCTAAATTTAGGTCCTATAAAGTTTTCAAAGGGCGGTCTTGGGGCCGCCTTTTTTTGTTAATATGCTATAGATATGCTACAACCCGGAATGCGGAAAACGTGTTGACAGTGAGGCTGTGAAATTCAAAATGAAGGCCAAAATAAAGATAAGGATAATTTTCAGGAAAGCCGTGCCGCTGCTGGCAGCCTTCGGCCCGGTCTTTATGGCCCTGGACGGGGCGCAAAAACCGGCCGCTCAGGAAGCTGAATTTGGCTCTGAAAGCCCTGTTGTCACGCGCCAGGTTCCGTCCGGCGAGGCCGAGGTGCTGCTGTCCTTCTCGCCGGTGGTGAAAAGGGTGGTTCCGGCGGTGGTCAATATCTACACCACCAAAAAAATCCAGGTCAGCGCTTCGCCTTTTTTCAATGATCCCTTTTTCCGCCGGTTTTTTGGCGATTCCACGCCCTTCGGCATGCCCAGGGAAAGGGTCGAGGGGGCGCTCGGCTCCGGTGTCCTGGTGCGCGATTACGGCATTATCGTGACCAACAACCACGTTATTGGCGGCGCTGATGAAATCCGGGTGGTGCTGTCCGACCGCCGTGAATTTGACGCCGAGGTGATCCTCGCCGACTCGCGGACCGATCTGGCGGTGCTGAAGATTGAGCTTGATGGGGGGAAGCTTCCGTTTCTGGATTTTGCCGATTCCGACTTGGTTGAAGTGGGGGATTTTTCGCTGGCGATTGGCAATCCGTTCGGGGTTGGCCAGACAGTGACCTCAGGGATCGTTTCAGCGACCGCCCGGACCAACACCGGGATCAGCGATTTTCAGTTTTTCATCCAGACCGACGCAGCGATCAATCCGGGCAATTCCGGTGGCGCACTGGTGGGCTTGGATGGCAAACTGATTGGCATCAATACCGCCATTTTTACCCGCACCGGTGAAAACAACGGCATCGGCTTTTCGATT
>JADFFP010000098.1 GCA_022568115.1 Pseudomonadota bacterium
ACCACACGTCGGTCTCAGCCTTCAGGTATTTCAGGGTCTCCAGCACGACCTTCAGTTCCGCCGAGCAGAGCTTTTTGTAGAACCCTTCCGTGAACGCCTTGAGATCGACGTTGGCGGCATCCATGTGGCGGAAAAACTCAGCCCTAGGTTCATCACAAATGTAGCCGGCGGTCACCGCCACCGTCTTGATGCCGCGCGCGTGGCACGCTTTCGCCACGTCAATGGCGTATTCTAAAAAAATCACCGGGTCGTTGTAGGTAAACGCCACCGAGGGGCATTTGGTCTTCACGGCGGCGGCGGCGATCATCTCCGGCGACGCGACACTTTGCAGTTTGTCGAATTCGCGGGATTTCGAAATGTCCCAGTTCTGACAAAACTTGCAGGTCAGATTACATCCGGCGGTACCAAAGCTCAGCACCGGCGTGCCCGGCAGAAAATGATTAAGCGGTTTCTTCTCGATGGCATCGATACAGAACCCGGACGAGCGGCCATAGGTTGTCAGAACGATTTGCCCACCTTCGCGGGCCCGAACAAAACACAGGCCTCGCTGGCCATCGCGCAGCTTGCAATAGCGCGGACAGATATCACATTGCAGACGGCCATCGGAAAGCGCGTGCCAATGCCGACCGGGAAATGCCGTGTTCGGTTTCATCGCTTTACCACTCCCGTGGTTCATGAACATACTATACCCAGAATCCTGAATCGCAAAGATCTGTTGCCTATTTTGGCAAAATGGATTCTGACCCGACTAGGGTTTTGGGTATATTTTAGCAAAAATAGCGTATAGTTGTGTGTCACTTTCGAATTTTTTGGGGACTTAAAATATGTCTGTCCGAGCCGCCGCCGTCGCCGGCAAATTCTACCCCGCTAACGCGGGCGAACTGCGCGCCGCGATTGAGGGATATCTGAGCGCAGCCGATGCCGGAGATGGGCCGGTGCCAAAGGCGATCATCGCGCCGCACGCCGGGTTCGTTTATTCCGGCGCCGTCGCCGCCTCGGCCTATGCCCGGCTGGCCCCGGCCGCTGACCGGATCAAGCGCGTTGTGTTGTTGGGGCCAAGCCACCGGGCCGCGATCAAGGGCATCGCCATGAGCGGCGCCGATTATTTCGAAACACCGCTTGGCCGGATCCGCCTCGACAAACAAGCCGCCGCCGGCATCAAAGGGCTCGGCCAGGTCGGCGTGTCCGATCCGGTACACGCGCAGGAACATTCTCTGGAGGTCCATCTGCCCTTCCTGCAAGTGCTGTTCGACGATTTCACCCTGGTGCCGTTGGTGGTCGGGCAAGCGACACCGGAACAAGTGGCCGAGGTCATGCGGCGTCTGTGGGGCGGCCCGGAGACATTGATTGTGGTGTCGTCCGATCTTAGTCATTACTTAGGTTATCACGATGCGCAAATACTCGACCGCCGGACCCGTGACGCCATCGAAAACCTGGCGCCGCAAGATATAGAGCGCAATGGCGCCTGCGGCCGCTATCCGGTTGGCGGACTGCTGCGCATCGCCGCCAATTCCGGCATGCGGGTGGAAACCGTCGATCTGCGAAATTCCGGTGACACGGCCGGCGGCAAGGACCGGGTCGTTGGCTATGGCTCGTGGCTGTTTTTCGATCAGGATTTCGAAACCCGCACCCGGGCGCTGCTGGACAAGCACGGTGCGCGCTTGCTGCACATTGCCGGCGCCACCATCACCCTTCGCTGTCAAAACCCGGACAACAGGAAAATCAGCATTGCCAACCTACCAAATGCGTTGAAGGCCAATGGCGCCAGCTTTGTCACTTTGAAAACCGCGAAAGGCGAGCTTCGCGGCTGCAGTGGATCTGTCCATGCGCATCAGCCGTTGGCCATGGATGTGGCGAATAACGCCATCAAGGCCGCCTTCAATGACCCCCGTTTCAAACCTGTCAGCGAGGCCGAGCGGACGAGCCTGCGTTTGTCCATTTCAGTCCTTAGTCCACAAGCGGAGATGACAGTGCAGAGTGAGGGCGATCTGTTGGCCCAATTGCGGCACGGCACGGATGGCCTGATCATTCAAGACGGTACCATGCGGGCCCTGTTCCTGCCCGAAGTGTGGCATCAAATGGCGGAACCGGCGGTCTTCCTCGCGCATTTGAAAAAGAAGGCCGGCATGACACCTGAGCATTGGTCGCCAAACTTCAAGGCTTGGCGGTTTATCGTCGAGGAAGTCTTCGCCCGCGACCTTGACGACCCAGGATTGATTTGGCGATCCGCCCCCTGATTGACAAACAGGCGCCGACCACGAGAAGAACCTCCTCCGTCCCCAAGTCTAGGGTCCGGACTCATTACCGAGTGGAGCTGTGTTGGTCTTGAAAAAGCTGTAAAACAGGAGAAAAACACAGGCAATATGGGGTATCGGCGCGTATTTTCGACGCATTTTACAGCTTTTTCAGGCCAACCCCGAAAGGGCCACGCCCAAATCGGCCAGAACTTTGTCAAAAGCGCTTCAAATAGATGGCTATTTTTCATCCCTTTTTCCTTGTTCTGACCGATTTTGGCTGTGGCACAGCCCTCATCGGTAATTCAGTCCAGACCCTAAATACCTATTTGAATGATGTTCCAGTTCCTTTTATAGTCGGTTAGCTTTTAACGCACCTTAACTTGAGAAAAAAGACTTATGGGGGAAAATTCCAAACGACGCGGGTTAATGCTGGTTCTGTCTTCTCCCTCGGGGGCCGGCAAAACCACGCTGTCGCGCGCGCTGATCGCGCAGGACCCCGAGACGGTTCTCTCCATTTCCACCACCACCCGGCCCAAACGCCCCGGCGAGGTGGATGGCGAGGATTACAATTTCGTTGATCAGACGACCTTTCAGAAGCTGGTCGATGAGGAAGCCTTTCTGGAGTACGCCACGGTTTTTGATCATGCCTACGGCACTCCCAAAAAAGACGTGGAAGAGGCTCTAAGAGAGGGGAAAGATGTCTTGTTCGATATAGACTGGCAGGGGACGCAACAAATTTTGCAAAAGAACTCTTCTGATGTGGTGAGTATATTTATTCTTCCGCCGACAATTTCCGCTCTAAGGGAAAGATTGATGAGCCGCGGACAAGATACCAGACAACAAATAGAAAAGAGAATGGAAACGGCGCACGACGAACTTAGTCATTGGCCGGAATATAATTATGTGCTGGTTAACCAGGACTTTAACGAATATCTGAAAGAAATTAAGACTATTCTGAAGGTTGAACGCAAAAAACGAATTCGTCAAAAATGGCTGGTTGATTTTGTCAAAAATTTAATGTCGCAAGAAATTTAATTTATTAATTTTTTCGCCAGACGGCAAATTTCCTCCACGCTCAGATTTTCGGGTCTCAAGCCGGGATTAATCCCTTCAGTTGCCAAAACATCGCCGACTGTTTCCCCGAACGGCCTCAACACATTGCGCAAAATCTTGCGCCTTTGGCCAAACAGGGTTTGGGTAAAAGCGGATATTTCCTTTCCGGTCAGGCCCGCCGCCGGGTGAGAGGGGATAATCTGGATTACCGAGGACGTGACCTTCGGTTTCGGGGTAAAGGCCTCGGGCGGGATGTGAAACAGGATTCTAGGGGTGCTGCGCCACTGGGCCAGAACCGACAGGCGCCCGTAGGTCCTGGTGCCCGGGCCGGCCACCAGGCGCAGCGCCACTTCTTTTTGCAGCATCACCGTCAGAGAATGCCAGAACGGCGGCCACGGCTCTCCCTCAAGCCACTTGACCAGGAACGCGCTGGCGATGTTGTAGGGCAGATTGGCGGCGATCTGGGGTTTGAGATTTCCCTCCCCCAGCAAATCCTTTTCATCAGCCTCCAGCGCATCGCCAATATGATAGCAAAAGCGCTCGGGATAATGCTCCTGAATTTGCTCCAGAGCGGGAATGCAGCGGGCATCTTTTTCGATCGCGGTGACTTTCGCCGCTCCTTCCAGCAACAGCCCCCGGGCCAGGCCGCCGGGACCGGGGCCGACCTCAAGGACATGGGCGTTCTCAAGGTTTGGCACCGCGCGGGCGATCTTGCGGGTGATATTGAGGTCGAGCAGGAAATTCTGCCCGAGGCTTTTTTTTGCGCTCAGGCCGGAGGCGGCGATTACCTCGCGCAACGGGGGGAGGGGATCGGCGCTCATCCGGTCAGCCTCGCCGCCATCAACAGCGCCTGGATCAGGCTTTCGGGATCCGGGCTGCGCCCTTCTTTCAGGATATTAAAAGCGGTGCCGTGCGCCGGTGAGGTCCGCACAAAGGGAAGCCCGAGGGTGATATTGACAGATGACCGGAAATCCAGGGTCTTGATCGGGATCAGGGCCTGGTCATGGGTCATCGCGAGGAAAGCATCATAGGCCCCGCGCATGGACGGAGCAAAGGCGGTATCGGCGGGGAACGGCCCGGCCACCTGATGGCCCAAATCGTAGAGTTCCCTGATCGCCGGAATGATGGTTTTAATCTCCTCCTGGCCGAGCGCGCCGCCCTCGCCGGCATGGGGATTGAGGCCAGTGAAGGCAATCCTCGGGTTGGCGATCCCGAACCGTTCCTTGAGCTCGCCAATGACAATTCCGGCAACCTCTACCAGATGTTTTCTGGTCAGGGACCTGGACACATCCTTGAGAGCAATATGACCGGTTACCGGGACCACCCGCAGTTCCGGATTGACCAGCATCATGACCGCCACCCGGCCCGTTACGGCGCCCAGATAACCGGTATGGCCGGGATGGGAAAAGCCGGCTTCCAGAAGGCTCGCTTTATGAACCGGGTTGGTGACGATCGCTGAAACATTCCCGGCAATCGCCTCTTTTACCGCCAGGTCAAGCGCGTGGATGACAGCGCCGGTGTTGTGGCGGTCGGGATGGCCGGGAACCACTGTGGCCTTCAAGGGGAAGGAAAAGACCGGCAAAACCTTGTCAAAAATCCCGGCCGCATGGTTGAAATCCGAAATTTCCTCCACCGGGAGATCCGGGTCGTGAGCCTTCAGGGCCGACAGGGCGCCGATGAAAACAAAGGGCGGAAGAGACCGCTCCCGCCGGGCGCGCCAGGCCTGGATAGTGGTCAGCGGGCCGATCCCCGCCGGATCCCCCATCGTCAGGGCGATCGGGGCAGGGGCCTTACCTGTAGTCGATAATGGCATCGCGCCTGAGGTCGCGCAAATAGCGCCTGCCCATCATGGCGATGCGCTGGGTTTCGATCTGGTTGCGGATTTCGTCGGGGCTGGGCAGTGTGGCATCCGGCATCCGCCTGTTGCAAATGGCAAAAATGATAAAGCCGTCCGGAGTATTGATCGGCTTGGTCGCCTGGCCGACCGCAATTGGCATCAGAATCTTGCGCAAATCGGGGTTTAGCTGTTTCAACGAAATTTCACCCAAGTCGCGGTAAAGTACTTCGCCCAATTCGTTCACCATGTCGGTCAGGTCGGCGCAGGAATTTAATTCAGCGGTCTTGAGCAACGCATCATCAAACCAGGCCAGGGCCTTTTCTTCAGAGGTTTCTTGGTTGAAAAAATAGCCGATCTGTTTTAGGTCAAGTAGTTCATCCAATGGCTCGGAAGTTAAAATTTTGCGCCGGTCGGTTAAGGCAATAATATAATAACCAGCAGTCGATTTGAA
>JADFFP010000099.1 GCA_022568115.1 Pseudomonadota bacterium
CGGGGCGTTCGCCCCCCCGGATATATCCGGCACGCAGCGGCCTCTTTGATTGGCGTCCCCTCGACATCCTGGCCATTCACCAGAATGGAAGGAGAAGGCCAATTATGGAATTTTTCCGGGGTTGCCGGGTCCTCTATATTGATCTCTTCGATATCGAGACCGGCCACTTTTAGATTTTGCAAGGCTTCTCTCAAGATCGCCCTGGTTGCCTTAGTATTGGGACACCCGGGAAAAGATAATATTTGAATTTTTGGTGATTTTATCATTTGAAATGTCTGTTTGCTCCACAGTTAAAATTTGTATTAAACAAAATTTTGTGCTTCCTGAAAGGCCCGCACTAATTTCTCCTGGTCGGGGTATTCGCCATCTCCTTCAAACAGCCGGCAAGGCTGGTCAGGATTTTGCTCAAGTCCTTCAAATTCTTTGCCATCAATAAGAATTGCCGGAGAAGGCCAGTGTTTCAACTCTGGAGGGTTTTCCGGAGCGTGAACATTGACTTCGGAATAGGTAATTTTTTCCCGGCCAAATTCATCAAGAGCATGCACCAAAGCCTGCCGGGTCGATTCCAAAATCGGGCAGGTTGGACAATAAACTAGTTTTACCTCAATTTGATTTGACATGCCCTTAACCACTTTCTTTTTCGTTGGGGTTCACTGGAGCCTTCCAGTCAATATCAGGATAGCGCCACTCATTGCGCTGTAACGCCATGGCAAACCCTTCCTTAAGCGGAATCCCAATGGTCCCGGCCTTGCCCTTGCTCCATTCATCAAAGGCAAGTTGATCCCGAAACAGGTTTACGTGATTACAAAAAACGGAGCGAATGCCGTGGCAACATTCCTCGGCGGTGGTGGCCACCAGCGACATAACCGGGGCACCGGGGCTGGCGGACAAAACTGTTTGGCCTGACAGGTAAACCTCGATTTTTTCCCCGGTTTCTGGACAGGCGGTGACCAGCCGTGCGTTGCTCTGCAACAGCGAGGGCAAAAACATGGCATCGAAAACGCACCAGGTGTAAAATTCTTTTGACCCGACAAAAAAACTGTGGTTGGCGGGCTCCAGGCTGAAGCCAACGAAGCCAACAATTTTGCCCGCCTGGTCATAATCAATGGTGCTGGCGGGCAGCAGGGCCAGAATCTGTTCCAGCCTGGGGCGGGTAAAACTCAAGGTTTTGGCAATGTCATCCAGGTCAACCGGGTGGCCTGTTGCCAGGGCCCGGTAAATCACCAGCGAGGCTTCCTGCAACTCAGGCGGATGGTCCTCAGCATAGCCTTGCTCGAAAAATTTTTCGCATTCCTTGAGAGTTTGGTTTTGAGGCGTGTTCATACCTTTAATCCTTTAGTGTTTGGGGCAGTATAAAACCTGTAGCTACTACAGCTACAAGCGAAATTTTAAAAAAGCCTGGGTTGCCAGTTCCAAGGCAGGTCTTGTAAGGTAAAAGCCGTACCTACTACAGCTACAGATATGGATGAACCGCCGGTAAAAGGGCGAAAAAGATAAAGCTTAAGAGGAAACCACTATGTTGAAGAAAATCGGCGAACTTTCCCTGAAAACCGGGGTTCACATTGAAACCATCCGCTACTATGAACGCCTGAGGTTGATCCCCAAACCGGGCCGCTCGGAAGCCGGGCACCGGGTCTATTCGGAGAGCCATGCCAAACGCCTGTCCTTTATCCGGCGCTGCCGGGGGCTGGATTTTTCGCTGGCTGAAATCCGTTACCTGTTGCAGACCGCCGAGGCGGACAATCCCAGTTGCGCCGATGTCGAAAAATTTTCCAAAAAACACCTGGATTTAATCCGCGCCAAAATCAGGGACTTGAGAAAAATGGAAAAAACCATGAAAACTCTCCTCAGCGAATGCCAGGGAAACCGCGCCCTCGGTTGTCCGCTAATCGATGTACTTTATGAGGGCTGATTCCTTCTTTTTCAATATTTTTTCAAATAAGGCTTGAAGCTGTAGTTACTACAGGCCCTATGTAAGGCCCTGACCGCTGTTCGATTGGTCCCAAATTTAATGGAAATTTACCTTTTTCCCTTGGGTAAAAGTATTGGAGTTTAAAAAATGAAATCAGCTTTGCTGGCGATTGGCGGACTGTTCGGGGCCGCCGGGGCCTCGGCCTGTTGCGTTATGCCCCTGGTCTTGGTTGTTGCAGGGGTCGGAGGACCGTGGCTCGGCAGTCTTACCTCCCTCGCCCCTTATCAGCCGTATTTCGCCGGGGCTTCTTTGCTGTTTCTCGGGTTCGGGTTCCTGCAGGTCTACGGGCGAAAGAGAAAATTCTGCCTGGAAGACGGGGACTGCGGCACTGAAAAATCCCAAAGATTTGTTAAATTTATCCTTTGGGCCGGGACAGGTCTGGTGCTCTTATCGTTGTTCGTACAACAGATTTTGCCCCTGGTCATTGAGAGCTAAAAACAAAAGGAGAATAACATGAAAATTTTAAGAATATTTGCCGCTTTAATAGTGCTGATCTTTTTTTCGGCCCAAGCCTGGGCGGGAGGAAAAACCGTCACTTTGGAAGTTGAAAAGATGACCTGCGCGCTTTGCCCCTATACGGTCAAGACCGCCCTGATGAAAATTGATGGAGTTTTTTCGGCCAAAATTAGTTACGAAAACCACAACGCTGTGGTTGTTTTTGATGATGAAAAAACCAGCATTGAAGACCTGACCAAAGCCACGGCGGAAGCTGGTTACCCCTCCCACCCGGCATCGGAATTGAAAGAATAAGGACTGTAATAGGAGATAAACAATGAAAACACCCATTTGTCCCACCTGCGGCTGTTCCCTGGTCCGGCTGGGAATTAGCAAGGACAAGGCAGCTACTCACACCTACCAGGGGGAAGAATATTATTTCTGTTGCCAGGGCTGCGTGGACTTGTTCACTGCTGACCCTGAAAAATACTTCCGGGAAACCAGGGGTATGATTGTCTGCCCTTCCTGCCTGGCGGAAAAACGGCGGGAGGCTGCTGTAAAATTGAATATTGCCGGACGGGACATTTACTTTTGCCATTGTCCCCATTGTCATGAGAATTTCCGGAACAACCCGGAGCATTATACAAAACGCCTTGAAGGTTCTGTTGCAGAAACTTCCCCAAGGTTAAAATAACCACCCCCCCCGGGATCAAAGAAAGGAGCCAACATGGTAAAATCTACTGGAATTGCCGATTTTGATCTTGTCATTATCGGCGCGGGATCGGCCGGATTTTCAGCCGCCATCACTGGTGCAGATGCCGGGGCGAGGGTCGCCATTGTCAATTACGGGACGATCGGCGGCACCTGCGTTAACGTTGGCTGCGTTCCCTCCAAGACGCTTATCCGGGCTGCGGAAGTTATTCACCATGCCAATAAAGGAAATCGTTTTGAGGGGATCAAGGCGTCGGGTTCGTTAACCGGCTGGGGCTCAGTAATCAAACAGAAGGATGATCTTGTTAACGGCCTGCGCCAAGCCAAGTATACCGATCTGCTGCCCAAGTATCCCAACATCACCCTGGTCGAGGGAAAGGCGAAAGTCCTGAGACAAGGCGTGGAGGTGAACGGGATCATTCTCAGGGCTCCTAAAATGATCATTACCACCGGCGCGGCGGCCTCAACTCCCCTGATCGAGGGTTTTGACAAGGTTTCTTACCTGACCAGCACCAGCGCTTTTGAACTCGCGCAATTGCCAAAATTCCTGATTATTATCGGCGGCGGGGCGATCGGCTGCGAGGTTGGACAAATGTTTGCCCGGATGGGAGTTGAGGTCACCATCCTTTGCCGTTCACGGCTGCTGCCAAAAGAAGAGCCGGAAATCAGCCGGGCCCTGGAAACCTATTTGAAAGAAGACGGCGTGAAGGTGATCTGCGGCGCGGCATATCAATCGATCAGGGAAGATAATGGTATTTGCCTTTGCTATGACCACGAAGGGCAAACCCATCGCCTGACAGCGGACCAGGTTCTGGCAGCGACCGGGCGGAAGGCGAATAGTTCGGGAATGGGCCTGGAGGAATTGGGCGTAAAACTTGTTCCCAATGGCGGCATTGCCGTTGATCAGCACCTGCAGACAAGTGTGCCGGGCATTTACGCGGCGGGCGATGTGACCGGGCGTGATCAATATGTTTATATGGCGGCTTATGGCGGCAAGGTCGCGGCCCATAACGCCCTCAATGGAAACAGTCTCATTTATAACAATTCCGCCATGCCCGGCATCGTTTTTACCGATCCTCAGGTGGCATCCGTCGGCTTAACCGAGAGCCAGGGCAAGGATAAGGGTTTTGATATCAAAACGTCGGTGCTTTCCCTTGAGCATGTTCCCCGCGCTTTGGCGGCCCGTGATACCAGGGGCCTTATCAAGCTGGTGGCGGATCAACAAACCGGCAAACTGCTGGGCGCGCACATATTGGCGCCGGAAGGGGCCGATGCCATTCAAACCGCGGCGCTGGCCATCAAGCAGGGGTTGACCACTAGGGACTTGGCGGAAATGATTGTTCCCTACCTGACGACAGTTGAAGGCCTAAAGCTGGCCGCCATTGCCTTTGAAAAGGACGTTGAGGCTCTTTCCTGCTGCGCTGGCTGACAGTTCACCGTGGAAAAAAGCGAAAGGAAAACAAATGTTCAAGAAGGATTTTTATACGGTTGCTTCCCCGCTGGCTTTTCTGGTGGGGCTTGGGTGGATTTATCTGGCCATGGTTGTTTTGAAAATTCCAGGATGGCCCGCCATGGTTGGGATGGCCGGATATTATGCGGTGGGCGGCCTCGCCTGCCACGAAAGGCATCAAAATGGATCACAAGCTCTAAAGGGCCTTTTTTTCGGCTCGCTTATTAGCTGGATAGGTGTGGCTCTCTGGGCTTCGTTTTTCAAGGGTAATCCAATTGCCATGGGGATCGTTATGGGGGCGGCAGCGGCTATTTTTGTTTTGGCGACAAAATTAAAATTTCTTGGGCAGCACCATTTTAAAGCCATGCCGCAGGCTTTTCTTGGGGCGACCATTTATTTTGGCTTGTTTAACACCTTTATGATGGCAAAGGGGGTGCCAGAAAACCTTCTTTTCGGCTCTTTAACGGCCTTCCAGCTTCCCGGCCCGATCCAGCCGCATGTTTCGGGAATTCTGGCGCTAATCTCAGGCGCGGCAGGTGTAATTCTCGGTTATGTTCACCAGAATGTTTCTCTGAGATTTGTGGCCGGGAAATAACCATAAAGAGCCTCTTGAACGAATGCCAGCCCAACTGGGCGCCGGGGGTCACCAGGTAGTCCCAGCCGACGTCCGCCCCCATGCCTGATGCCGTCACTCACCTTTATTCTTATCTTGTCAAAAGCCCGGCCCAAATCATCCGATCGAAAAATTTCGCGGCCCAAAAAGGATGATAGCAGCTCCGGCGATCGTCAAAGCTGCACCTAAAAAATCCCAACGGTCAGGTTGGCTTTTTTCTATGAAGGCCAGCCAGGCCAAGGACGAGGCGATGTATATTCCCCCATACGCGGCAAAAGCGCGGCCGGCAAAGATTGCCTGGGATTTGGTGAGTAACACCGCAAAGATAACCAGAAATAAAACGCCAAGGAGGCACCAGAGGGGTGATTTATCCAAACGCAG
>JADFFP010000100.1 GCA_022568115.1 Pseudomonadota bacterium
CGAAGCTTACGAAGACGCGGCGGAGCAATACGGGCTCGGCGAAGAGTGGTAGCTGTTCGGGCGACCGTTCTGCGGCTGACGTGTCCCGTTCCTGAAACAAATGAACGTCGGTTTTGGGGAAGGGGATCGAACAGCCTGGCGCCTCCAGAACAAGTTTCATCCTGTTGCAGCGTTTGGGCTTGGATTCTTTCTTGAGGGCCTTTGAACCCGGAGGCCAACCGATGATCGAAAGCGCCATAAGCGGTTGGTGAGAGGGAGCCCCACACTTGCGCGTTTTGCAGCACATTCGGCAGAGTATTGAGCGATTCATGCTCACGCCCGGAAAGGAACTCGGGCGCGGTGCGCGAAAGAAAAATCTGCGGTCCCCGGTTTTCCTGCCGGACATCCATGATGTAGGCGCGGATGCGCTCGTTGTTGCGCATGTGTTCCCTCGGGATCACATGGTCACGCGGGATAATCGCTTCGGCCCGGCCCAAATCGACAATTACGTTGCCGTATTCAATCCGCTTGACCACACCGGTGATAATTTCACCAACCCGGTCCTTGAACTCTTCGTACTGGCGCTCGCGCTCGGCGCTCCGCACCTTTTGCACAATCACCTGCTTGGCGGTCTGGGCGGAAATGCGGCTGTAATCAATAGGCGGCAGGGGCTCGGCGATAAATTCTCCCACTTCAGCCTCCGGCTTGTCCTTGCGCACTTCATCGAGCGAGATTTCGGTGCTGACGTTTTCGACCTCCTCGACCACTTCACGGATACGGAACAGCCGCAAGTCGCCGTTTTCGCGATCGATCTGGGCGCGGATGTTGTTTTCCATGCCGTAACGGGCCTTGGCCGCCTTTTGAATGGCTTCCTCCATGGCCTCGATCACGATTTCCTTGTCGATTGCCTTTTCCCTGGCGACCGCTTCCGCGATCTGCAGGATTTCCAGTTTGTTAGCTCCAACTGCCAGCGCCATGATCGTACTCCTTAGGTAAGTTTGCGACACTGTTAATGTTAAGTTGCTTGCCCTTTCAGGGAAGCTGCGGCCAGCTCGTCGGTCAGGATAAGCTTGGCCTTTTCGATATTTTCAAATTCCACTTCTTTTTCACCGTCTTCGGTCAAAATTCTTATTTTGCCCTTCTCTTCTCCGGCCAGCTTGCCCCGGAACCGTCTTTGGCCTTCAACCGGGGTTTTGGTTTCCAGCTTGGCTTCAAGGCCGGCAAAGTCCCGAAAATCCTTCAGCCGCGTCAGTGGCCGGTCGATCCCGGGCGAGGAAACCTCCAGAACATATCCTCCGGTCATCGGATCTTCGACCTCCAGGATCGCCGAAAGCTCCCGGCTCAACCTGGCGCAGTCATCCACCGTTATGGTCCGGTCCGGGCGTTCCGCCATGATCTGGATGGCGGGCCGGCCGGTCCCTGTGATGCACAGGCGCACCAAATTAAAACCCAGCCCCTCAATGGCGGGCTCCAAAAGGTTTGCCAATCTTTTCTCAAGCGCCGATGGCATCAGCGAACCTCCGCCGGGTTTGTTTCACGCCGGTCATCCGGGCAATTAAAAAAAGCGGGCCCAGGCCCACTTCCCGCCGAATTGAATGTCGTGAAGATGCTTTCTCATAATATAAGTCGGGAAATTTTGCAATCAAGAAATGAAAAAAATGCTTCCGCGCCTGGGATTATCAGGTTCGAACAAAAGTCAGGTAAGCACACTTGGCGTCTGATTTTTTGGCCTTTGCGGCATAGCGGGTCTGATACCAGCCGGCGGGCGGGATACGCCAGTCAGCCGCCCGCACAGCGGTCCATTTAAAATCACTACGGTGCTGCATCTGGACCATGGTCCAGGCCATGTAAGCGGGGTGGTCAGTGCCGATCCTGAGCTCGGCGTCCTTTTTCATGACCCGGGCGAGAGCATCCAGGTTCGCCTGTGAGACAAAACGCCGTTTGGCGTGACGGGCCTTGGGCCAGGGGTCGGGGTGGAGCAGAAAAACCCGGCCGATGCTGTCATGTTTCAGGGCCTCAAGGACATGCCGGGCATCATCAGGGTAGATGCGGACATTGTGCAATCCTTGTTCGTGAATTTTTGTCACCAGACCGGCAATGCCATTGATAAACGGCTCGCAGCCGATGAACCCTATATGGGGGTGCGCTTGTGCCTGAAGCGCAAGGTGTTCACCCTTGCCAAAACCAATCTCCAGCCACACCTGGGTTGGGGTAAAATCAACCAGGGTCCCGGGGTCCAGGCTGCCCGGGTCAATGTTTTCCACCGAGAAGGAAACGCCCGGCAAAACCTCTTTCAGCAATCGTTCCTTGCGGGCGGAAAGTTTCTGGCCTTTGCGGCGGCCGTAAAATTTTTCCCGGTATTCTCTGGCGCTCATCAAATGATTCTATCGGATCGAATAATGCTCTAGAACTGCGCCTTCAGGGTGTCTACCAGATCGGTTTTTTCCCAACTGAAAGAACCGTCCTCCCTGGGCTGGCGGCCGAAGTGACCATAAGCGGCGGTTTGGGCGTAAATGGGCCGGTTGAGCCCCAGGCGTTCGCGGATTGCTCTTGGGCCCAAGTCTATCATTTCCACGAAAAGTTCGGCGAGTTTTTCTTCATCCACCTGGCCGGTGTTGAAAAGGTTGACGTTTACGCTCAATGGTTTCGAGACCCCAATGGCATAGGATAACTGGATCAGGCAGTTTTCCGATATCCCGGCGGCAACGATATTTTTCGCCAGATAGCGGGCCATATATGCCGCCGAACGGTCAACCTTGGTCGGGTCCTTGCCGGAAAAAGCCCCGCCGCCATGGGGCGCCGCGCCGCCGTAAGTGTCGACGATGATCTTGCGTCCGGTCAGGCCGGTATCGCCTGCGGGACCGCCGATGATAAACTGCCCGGTAGGGTTGACGTAAAATTCCTCTTCCGGACACATCCACCCCTCGGGCAAGACCTCCAGGACATGGCCGCGGATATATTCGCGCAATTCCGATCCGGCAAAATCCGGTTTGTGCTGGGTTGAAACCACAATCGAGGTGGCGCGTACCGGCCTGCCGTTTTCATACTGCAAGCTGACCTGGCTTTTAGAATCGGGTTCCAGCCCCGGCGCCTTGCCGGAATGCCGGTCCCGGGCCATGGATCTGAGAATTTCATGGGCATACTGGATCGGGGCCGGCATCAGGACATCGGTTTCAGTGCAGGCATAACCGAACATAATCCCTTGGTCGCCGGCGCCTTCGTCCTTGTTGTGTGAAGCATCCACGCCGATCGCGATGTCTTCGGATTGAGAGTGCACGAAGGAGGTAAATTCGGCGTCCTTCCAATGAAAGCCCGGTTGCTCATAGCCAATGTCGCGGATCGCCTGGCGGGCAACTTTTTCCAGGACATCAGCGGTAATGCTTTGCGGCCCGCGCACCTCGCCGGCGATAATAATACGGTTGGTTGTAACCATGGTTTCCACGGCCACGCGGGAGTGGGGATCTTCCTCCATATACTTGTCGAGAATGCTGTCTGAAATCCTGTCGGCCACTTTGTCCGGATGCCCTTCGGATACGGATTCACTGGTAAAAAGATAGTTTTTGATTGACACGGTTTTCTCCTGCAATCTTTACCGGCTTTAAACTGAATTTTTCAAGTGATGCAACCTCAAGCACGGACGTATACCAGCAAGCTCCCGGACTATTCAAGGAAAAGAGATTAAATTTTACAGCTCTTGCCAGACAAGAAAAAGGCCGGGGAAAACCGGCCTTTCAAAAAGTTGAAATTTTTGCCACTTATTTCCCGGACTGGGCCACCGCCTTCACCAATTCAAAGGTTTTCTTTCTAACTTTGGGATCGGAGATTTTGTAATAGGCGCGAACCAGCTCAAGCGTTTCCCGCTTTGCCAGCTGATCCTGCTCAAAAGTCTCGGGATTTGTATCGCTTAAGCCCCGGGCCCGTCTGACGGTCTCTTCCTGCATGTCCTCAAAAAAGTAGCCGACTGGCACATCAAGGATATGCGACAGTTTGTAAAGGCGGCTGGAGCCAATACGGTTAGCCCCTCTTTCATATTTTTGAATTTGCTGAAAAGTAAGGCCAAGAGCATTTCCCAATTTTTCCTGGCTCATTCCAAGGAGAGTGCGGCGCACTCTGACGCGTGAGCCGACATGTATATCAATCGGATCTGGTGTAGACATAATTTTGTTAACCCGGCTTGTTAGTGTTGTTCTCTTTGCTTCTTCCTTTAGGGGGTATCATGGCAACCTTCAAGATAATAATTTCAATATATTTCGGATTTTATTTTTTAATGTTAAAAATAATAAATTTTTGAATTTTTATTTCAAATTTAATGGCGATCTTGTTTTGGATCGCTTTTTATAATCATCCCGATTGTCAAAAAAGCAAGCACTATAGACAAGAAGATTATACTACCGTAAACTGAGTAAAGTGTCTTTTGTACAAGCGGGCGGGGCAGCGCCACATCTAAAAAACCAGTTTGCCCCAAACCCAGTTGGCCGGTAACCCGTCCCAGTGGGTCCACCACCCCTGAAATGCCACCTCCGGCCACGCGAACAACTGGAATACCTTCCTCCACTGCCCGCATTCGGGCCATTTCAAAATGCTGGTAGGGGCCCGGGGTCACACCGAACCACGCATCATTGGTCAGGTTGAGAAACCAGGCCGGATTCCCGTTCGGGGCAACCACATTACCGGGGAAAATAATCTCGTAACACACCAGCGGACTGAACCGGGGCAAGCCCGGCAGCTCCATGGTTTTCAAACCCGTTCCGCGGGAAAAATCGCTGGAGCCCGCGACCAGAGCGTTCAAGCCCATTCGGCCGAGATATTTCCGAAATGGAATATATTCCCCAAACGGAACCAGGTGGACTTTGTCATAAATATCCAGCACCTCACCACCTGGGGCTAGGGCATAAACGCTGTTGAAGACCCCCCCCTCTTCCTCACCCCCATAGCGGTTGGCCCCGGAAATCAATGTAACCTTGCCCCCCAACGCTTCAGCCAGATAGCCGCGAACCACCGGATCGCCAACATCAAAGGGAATGGCGGTTTCCGGCCAAACAAGATACGGGACTGGCGCTCCCTCAGCAGTAAGGGGGGTGCTCAGCACAATATGCCGGTCAAGATTCCGGCGCAGCAGGGCGGGGTTCCATTTTTCCGTCTGTGGGATGTTGGCCTGAACCAGACGAAGGGTTATCCCTTCATGATATTCGGTGGTCATCGCATCAAGCCGGGCCCAGCCAAGCAAAGCAAGCGCTGTCAGCATCAGGGTGCCCATCAGGGTCATCCCGAACCGGTCATGCAGGGGGATGGCTTTGTCAAAAAGGGCGACAAACAACCCGATCGCAAGCAGCGTCAGGGCTCCGAGACCATAGCTGCCGACCAGCGCCGCTACCTGGATCATTTCTTCATAAGGCCACCAGATGGATGAGGTAGTGTTCCAGGGAAAGCCCAGCTCTCCCCATCCCCGCAGCCATTCAAAAAAAGAATAAATCCCGGCAAAAATCAGCGCCCGGGGGGCCCAGGTTGAACCCCAGAAATTCCTCGAGATCATGAACGCCAGGGCGGGAAACAGGCTCATGTA